>CANIBQ010000075.1 GCA_947465645.1 Acidobacteriota bacterium
CGTCATGGCCCACCAGGTCGGCTCGCGCCTCGGACGATAGACCGTATTAGCGGCCTCCCGAGTCAACATAAGGCCCGTTCTCAGACTCAGCGCCGACCAGTCTGCTTCCCAGCAGATCGTAGCCGGCCTTGTAGGCGTGGCGCCCGCGGCGACGTGTCCGCCGGCTCAGGACAGCAGGCGGTCGCGGTAGCGGCGGCTGAGCCGCAGTCTGGTGCCGTCCTGCACGACGACCAGGAATTCGCCGTGGCTCTGCGGCCGGATCTCGACGACGCGGTCGGTGTTGACAATGGTCGATCGGTGAATCCGCACGAACCGCGCCGGGTCGAGCGTTTCCTCGAGTTCGCCCATGGTCATGCGGATCAGGAACGAGCGGCTACCCGAGTGCAGCTCGGCGTAGTTGGCTGCCGAATGGATCCAGTCCACCTGATCGAGCTTCAAGAGAACGAATCGGCCGCGGTCTTTCACTGCGACGCGGGTCAACGAGGCTGAGGGCGGGCGCCCGTTGGAGGCACGCCCCCGCAGGCTGGCATGGAGCGAGCGGCGCACGCGGTTCAGTACATCGCCGAACCTTGCGTCGCTGATCGGCTTCAGCAGGAAGTCGAGCGCCTCGGCCTCGAACGCCTTGACGGCGAAGCGCTCGTACGCCGTCACCAGCACAACGGCAGGGACGCGTGTTGACGCACGGTCGAGTACCTCGAACCCGTTCAGTCCTGGCATCTGGACGTCGAGGAAGAGCAGGTCTGGCGCCAGCGAAGAGATCGCCTCCACCGCTTCGAATCCGTTAGCGGCCTCGCCGACGAGGGTGATGTCAGCAGTACCGCCGAGGCGCGCCCGCAGACCCTCACGCGCCAATGGCTCGTCGTCGGCGATCACGGCCCGAATCATTCGACGTCTCCGCTACGCGGGAACCGCGAGTTCACGAGTGGTCACGAACGGGAACGTCATCGTGACGATCGCACCGCCTTCAGCCGGACCACTCACGTCTAGGCTGGAGCTCGCATCGTACGCCTGCACTAGGCGCGCCCGAGTGTTGCCGAGGCCGATTCCGATGCCTCGGGTCGCAGTGGACTTGAACCCCGGGCCGTTGTCGGCCACGCGGAGCTGCAGCATGCCGTTCAGCCGGCGCGCTTCAATGGTGATGCGCCCGTCGCTGCATAGGGCGGCGATGCCGTGCACAACCGCGTTCTCGACCACCGGCTGCAGGATCATGGAGGGCACCAGTGCATCGAGAGACTCCCGCTCGAGATGCCGCTCGACAACGAACCGGTCGCCGAAACACAGCTTGATAATCTCCAGATAGTCGTCGATGAACCGTAACTCCTCGGCGAGTGGTATCTGCTGCGGCCTCGAATCGTCAAGCGCTACGCGCAGCAGCTCGCTCAGACGCGAAATCGTGTCCACCACGGCTGAGTGCTGCCGGTTCAACGCGAGCACCGAGACGGCGTTCAGCGCGTTGAACAGGAAGTGCGGGTTGAGCTTTGCACGAAGCGCCTCCAGACGGGCGGCAGCGAGGCTGGCCTCGAGCTTCGAGGCCGTCAGTTCGCGCTGGCGCGACTCCTGGTAGTAGCGGTGCGCGGACATCCCGCCGACGATCGCCCAATAGGTAAGAAAATTGATGCCGAAATTGAGCCGCAGCAGCCTTCCGATCAGGGGCAGGAACGCCTCCTGTGTGGGCCGCAACGGTGCCATCAGGTAGCTGATCGCCAGAATATGGACGTAGGTGAAGGCGAGAGCCGCCGAGAAGTGAATGAGGAGGGTCCGAAGGCGCCGCAGGTCGAGCGGACAGCGGTCGGCGACGAACAGAATCGGGGGGAGAAACGCCGCATAGGCCAGCCAGAAGATGGCGCTTAAGACCAGCGTGGCCTGCCATGTCCGGGAAGTGCCCTCGACAATGAAGCCGGCCTGCGTATTCAGGGCATCGAGCCCGGCCACTGTCAGCACGACGCCGGCGACCGCCAGCCCCTTCCGCCAGCGCGCCGTCGGTCTCCGTTCGAGTCGAGGGTTCATGGCGGTTCCAGCGCGTGTGAGCGGAGTCTACGCGTGTCGAGTTGCCGAGGCAAGGCTGATTCAGCGCTCGGGCGATGGTGCAGCTTTTGCCGCCCGGCGCCGGGCATCCAGGGCCTGCGCTCGCGCGATCTCCTGCAGCGCTTCTCCACTGCGACCCTGGCGGTTCAGCCCCTCGGCGACAAGGTAGTGACCGAGCGGCGCATACTTACCTTGCAGGCCAATCGCGAGACTGCGGCGAGCGATGGTAGTGGCCTCAGCCGGATCCTGGCGCAGGTCGAGGAGCAGTTTCGCCAGAAACAGGTGGCCTTCGGCAAACTCGGGATTGGCGTCGATGGACTGTCGGAACGCGGCCAGCTGTGCCCGCGTGTCACCGCGCCGTTCGAACAGCTTGCCTAGGTTGAAGTGAGCCATGTAGTTGTCGGGAAAGAGCTCGGTTTCCTTGCGGTACTCCCCTTCGGCCACCTCGGTGAGGCCACGGCCCTCCGCGATGAGCGCGAGGTGGAAGTGCGCCATGCGGATGTCCGGTTTCTCGGCCAGGGCAGCGCGGATGTCCCCCTCGGCCTCGTCCGCCTGACCGCGCTCGAGCCGAACCGCTCCCAGGGCGTGACGCGCCACGGCCATGGAAGGCTCCCGCTGCAGGAGGAGTTGAAGTTCCGCCTCCGCGGTGGCGGTCTGCTTCGCGTCGAGAAGCATCTGCGCCAGTTCGAAGCGCACCTGCGCATTCGCCGGGTCGTGCTCGAGGAAGCGTCGATAGCCGGGGACGGCATCCTCCGTTCGTCCAAGCCCACGATACGCGCGCGCCAGACCGACGATCGCCAGTTCGTAGTCAGGCTTCAGCCTGAGCGCCTGCTGGTAGTGTTCGACAGCCTCGCCGAACGCCCGTCGGCGCGTCAGCTCGTTCCCCAGCATCAGCCACGCGTCGATGACGCTCCGATCGCGGGCCACCACCTGCTTGAGGATGGCCACGACGTCCTCGCCGCCGCCGTCCCGTCCGGGGTGCTGTCCCACCTCCTGGGCGCGGGTCATCAGATTGAACAGGTCGACCTTGTCCTTCGGGTCGGCGAGGCCGACGGCGTCGGCCGGCGGCACCGCCGCGGCGCTCGAGACGTAGCCCAGGGCGCTGAGGCGGCGACGGGTATCCGAGTCCATGGCGCCCGGTGTCGGCACGGACTCCGCGGCGCTGCGCCCGAGCGCCTCGAGTGACTCGAGCACCAGCGCGCTTTCATCACGACGCTGGTCGAAGAGGTTGCGCGCTTCCCCCGGATCCGCGGCGAGGTCGTAGACCTCAGGTCGCGGCGCGGCGATGTACTTGATCGAGCCGGCCTGCAGCGCCAACAGCTCGCTCCAGCCGAAGTGAAACCGGGGATAGAAGGCCTCCGAATAGGCTCGCAGCCCGAGGTCCACTGCCTGGCCATCGATGACCGGCATGAGGCTCCGGCCGTCGATTCGGTCAGCGACGGGCAGCCCGATGAACTCAAGGACCGTTGGCAACAGATCCACGGTCCTGACCACGGTGCCGACCCGACGTGGATGGGGTTCGCGGCGTGGCGCCCGGATGATCAGCGGGACTCTGGTCGTCGCGTCGTAGAGAAAGAATCCATGTGTGCCCTCGCCGTGCTCACCCAGGCTTTCACCGTGGTCGCCGACTACGACGACCACGGTGTTTTCGAGCAGCTGTTGCTGCTCCAAAAACGTTACCAGCCGGCCGATCTGGCTATCGGTGAAGGCAATCTCGCCGAGGTACGGTTGCTGGGCGTACAGACGGCCGTACGGTTCGGGCGCACGATACGGCGAGTGCGGGTCGAAGAAGTGGACCCAGGCGAAGAACGGCGTCGCTGGCGGGCCTTTCTCGAGCCAAGCCAGCGCATGGTCGGCGACCTCGTTGGCCGGCCGCTCGACGGTGGCGAGAGACGGGGTGTCGAACTTGGCGAGGTCGAACTCGTCGTGATAGGTGTCGAAGCCCTGATTCAGGCCCCAGCGGCTGTCCAGCACATAGGCGCCGACGAATGCGCCGGTGCGGTACCCCTGCTCACGCAAACGCTCTGCGAGTGTCACCGTCTCGTCGCGCACGAAGAAGCCGCCGTTGTCGCGCACGCCGTGACGCGGCGGATACAGCCCCGTCATGATCGAGGTGTGCGCCGGCAGTGTAAGGGGTGCGGCGGTGATTGCGCGCTCGAAGAGGACGCCTTCGGCCGCCAGCCGATTGATGACCGGGGTCTGGACACCCGCATAGCCGTAGGCGCCAAGCCTGTCGGCGCGCGTCGTATCCAGTGTGATGAGCAGCACGTTGGGCTGGACCGCCCGGCCGCCCACGAGGCCGCCGATGAAGCGTATTCCGGGCACCTGCCCCCACCACGCAACTGCGGCGCCGACAGCGATCGCCAGGACGGCGGTCCACGGCAGCCATCGGAAAGGCCTGCGGCCGTCAGGTTCGCTCGGGTTGCTGCGCATGTGCGGCACTCAGTAGTCGTCGAGAGCGAGCGTCACGTCGCTCGCCACCCACGCCTCCTGGAAGCGGCGGCGGGCCGCCTCGGCGTCAGCAGGACGACTGAGCGCCACGAGCGTCTTCCACAGCCCGAAGAGCGACCGCCCATTGCGAGGGTTCCTGGCCAGATCCGCTTCGAAGACCCGACGGGCCTCGGCGTACAGGCGATCCCGATACAACGCCGCGCCGAGCGACTCCCGAACCGGGTAGTAGACGGGCGCTGGCTCGTGATAGACGAGGCGGTCCTGAGCCGCCACGGCCCTTCGCCATGCGCCGACCGCCGCGACCGAGTCGCCGCGACTCTGAGCGACGCGCGCATCGAGCATGGCTCGGTAGACCTGGAGGACATCTCGCCACCGATTCGACCGATACATCGCCCCGGCCGGCGCGGCGGCCGCCTCGCGCTCGAACGAACGCCGCTCCGTGTCGGCGGGCGTGCTCCGCCCCAGTTGCGCGTGCGCAGACGCCCGCGCGAAGTGATGCAGGGCGAGCGCGGGGGCGCCCGGCGATGGCAGTGGCGACTGCACGACGTCGTCCCACTTGAAGAACCGCAACAGCACGAGCACCTGGAGCGTCGAGAACGAACTGGCATGGGCCGTGCCACCGGGCGCGTGGCCCTGGCCCGGCAAAGACTGCGCTGCCGCCTGGCGCGCCCGGGCGAACTGGCCGGCCGAACCCAGGGCGGCGGCCAGGCTTTCGATGTCGTGCTCGAACGACATCATCTGCTCCGTGTCGCCCGGATGGCGGTGGAGATACGCGCGGTCGGCAGCGGCAGCCCGCTCGTTCGATGCAATCGCCGCCGGGTGGTCGCCCAGCCTAGTGTGGATGTGCGAGGGCATGTGGAGCAGATGGCCCACTGTCGGCACGAGGGTCTCAAGTCGGCGGGCGCTGGCGAGTCCGCGCCGTGGAGACGCCGACCCTTCGACCGCGTGGATGTAGTAGTGATTGGCGCCAGGGTGATCCGGCCAGCGCCGCAGGACGAGTTCCAGCACACCGACGAGCTCGGCGTTCTGCTCGCCGGTTCGTGGATTCAGCATCATCAGGCTGTCTGCGTACAATGTCGCCGCGTCCGGATCGTCAGGGCGCTCGTGGAACAGCGTGCCCATCGCGATCGCATACTCGGTGGCGGTGTCGAACGACACGCCGGCGCAGTTCCTCACCACCATCGCATCCGCATACGCCCGCTCGTCGGATTGACGGGCGAGCGCGGCGCCACGGCGCCCCGCGGCGCATCCTGCGTTGGCGTCAGCAGGCGTCGACTCGGTGTTGAGATTCGGCCCGAACGAGAGCGCCAGTCCGACGTGCAGCATGGCCGCACTCGGGTCGATTCGGACGGCGGTAGCAAATGATCGTCTCGCGCCCTGGCGATTGAAGCCGTAGTGCAGGGTCAGGCCCTCATCGAACAACCGCTGAGCTTCGGGCACCTGCGTCAGAATCCGATGGTGGAGCGGATTGCTCGACGCTGACTCCGCAGGGCGTGCGGGCGCCCGTTGCGCGAGGGTTGCGCCAGGGATGAGCACGCCGATCGCGACGATTCGCGCCAGTTGCATAGCAGCCGCCTGTCTTGTCCGACGCGCTCTGCCAGGCTCGTCGTGATGTCGATGCGGTGGCTTACCTTAGCACACCACCCTGACGCCGTTTCTCGGTGATGATCGTGGTCCCGCGCGGCGCCGACAAGGCGCGCAGCCGCTCGAGAATCGCCGCGGCGACCACCGGCCGGCAATGGCGGGAATGCCGCGCCCGACCGGGTCCTCGCCGACGCCGACATCGAGCGGGTCCAGCTCGATGCGGCTGACGCGTCCCCGGTCGAGCCGCACGACAGCAATGGCCTCCGCCCCCATGCGTCGTCGCCAGAGAAATCGAGTTGGCGCGGCTCTGCGGCCGCCAGCGGCGCCAGGGCCGCGCGCGCGTGGTCCTCGAACGCATCGGCACGCAGGCCGCGGTCGGGGAACACGAGGTTGCCGAGGCTGTAGACGCCCATCAGGTCCCAGGTGGCGCCGCAAGGATTGCGCGTGAGCACCGAGGGCCGAAAGGCCGCCGTCAGCGCCGCGAACGCACCGGCGTCGACGGTGAGCCGTCTGGTCATGGGCACGCCCGTTCACGCCCGGCGGCCGTTGATGTCGCCGGTGCGGGCGGTGGCCCGCGCACCGGGCACATGCGAGACGGCGGCTGCCACCAGGCCACTGTGCCGCCGGGGGCGGCTGGACCAGGCGCCGCCACGGCCAGCTCGAAGTTGGCGATGCCGAGCGACGCGCGCTGCACGAGGGCCGCGACGTCTGCAGGCGACGGGGCGCCCAGGTCCAGCGGTGCGGTCACGATGGCATCCCCGGCCAGCGCCAGCACGATCTCGGCCACGGCGGCCACGGCCCGCGGCGCGCCCCGCCACGCCGCGGCGTCGTCAGCCACGCCGTGAGTCACAACAGCGCGGTGATCGCGATCGGCAGGATGACGCGGTCCGGCCAGGACAGGATCCGGGTCACGCGGGCAGCAGCCACCGCACGTTCGCGCCTCGTTACGTTCGGCGTGTTGGTGGCGTTGGCGAACTATCCGCAGACGCCGCAGCGCGCCCAGCTCTTCCAGCGGCTGCTCGATCGCCTGCGCCAGTTGCGTGGTGCTGCGCACCCGCTGTCGGCCACGGCGCTGTCGGCGGCCGTGGGCGGCGCTGTGCGCGAGGCGGGTCCCATGGTGCCCATCGTGCGGCTGCGCGAGATGACCGCCGTCTTCGACCAGTCCATCCGCCGGCCGCGCATGCTGGCGCCGCTGCTCGGCGGCTTCGCGGGCCTGGCGCCGCTGCTCGCGGCCATCGGCACCTACGGCCTGCTGTCCTATTCGGTGCTCGAACGCCGCTGCGAAATCGGCATTCGCATGGCCCCCGGAGCCAACCACCGCAGCGTGCTCGGCGAGGTGCTAACCCAGGGGCTGACGCTCGCGGGCGTGGGCGTCGCGGCCGGGCTGGCGGGCGCATTGGCGCTGAGTCGCGTGATTGCGTCTCTTCGGCGTGCCGACGATGGCTTTCGTCGTCGGCTACATCGCGTTTGTCGCCGCCATCGCCTGCGCGCTGCCGGCGTGGCGCGCCTCGCGCGTCGATCCCAGCGTGGTCCTGCGCGACGAGTAACCTAGCCTTGGCGGCCGGCCCGCGAGGCAGCGTCGCATGCCTGCGGGAAGACGCCCGGACCCACTCAAGGCGGCGAGGCGGCCGAGCGTGGCCGGGACCGTGCGACGGCTGTTCTGGACCGGTCATCCCTGTGGGGCGAGGTTGGTCCCAAATTCCCCCCCCGCCTTGCGGCATAGACTATCAATCAACTGGTTCCTCGTCGGCCCGCCACGCACCCGGCAGCCGATGTCGCCGCCGTGTCCACGCCGTATCGAGCCAACACACATGAAGCAGCCAAACGATGCCGACCTGGGCATGGACCGCGCCATCAGCCGCCGCGATTTTCTCGACGGCGCCCGCGTGGCTCTTACCGGCTCGGTCGCCTACTCGTGGTTCGAGCAGGCGTCGACGGCGGCCGAGATGGCGCAAACCCAGCCTTATCCACCTGCTCTGACCGGCCTTCGGGGAACCCATGACGGCGCGTGGGAGGTGGCGCACGCGGTGCGCGACGGCAAGGCGTGGGACGACGGCGCCACATCCGATACGGGCGAGACCTACGACCTGGTCGTCGTCGGCGGCGGAATCAGCGGTCTTGCGGCCGCCTACTTCTTCCGCCAGAGATACGGCGCGAACGCCCGCATCCTGGTGCTCGACAATCACGACGACTTCGGCGGGCACGCGAAGCGGAACGAGTTCTCGTCGGCGGGCCGCCTGCTGATCGGCTACGGCGGCACGCAGGCCATCGAACAGCGCAACGGGTGGAGTCCGGTCGCGCGTGGACTGCGCGACGAACTGGGCATCGACACCGACAAGTTCTTCGCCGCCGTGGACCAGACGCTCTACATGAAACGTGGCCTCGGTCAGGGCGTCTTCTTCGACCGCGAGACGTGGGGTGCCGACCGCTTGGTCCGCGGCGGTCGAGGCAATCCGGCGGAGGGGCCGGTGCCGCCCGACAACTGGTGGCGCGAGTTCGCCCGACAAGCGCCCTTCTCGGAGGCTGCCAAGCGTGACTTCGTCCGTCTGCACGAAGAGCAGACGGACTATCTTCCGGGTCACTCCGTCGACGAGAAGCGGCGGAAGCTGCGCACGATGAGCTATCGCGACTATCTTCTGCAATACGTCAAGGTCGATCCGCAGGTCGCGGCGTATTTCCAGCAGCGGACCCACTCGGGCCAGGCGATTGGCATCGACGCGGCGCCAGCGGCCTCGGCCGGCCGCACCTGGCCGGGCCTGCAGGGACTGGGACTTCCGGCGCCCTCTTCGACCGCCCCGGCCGACCCGTACATTTTTCATTTCCCGGATGGCAATGCCTCGATCGCCCGCCTGCTGGTGCGGGCAATGGTCCCGAATGTCTCGCCGACGGGTACGACAATGGAAGACATCGTCACCGCGCGATTCGACTACAGCCGTCTCGACGAGGCGCGCTCACCCGTGCGCATCCGGCTGAGCAGCACGGTGGTCCGGGTGCGACACGACGGTGAGCCCGACAGCGCCAAGAGCGTCGGCGTCACCTACGTTTCGGGTGGCAAGGCTTTCCGGGTCAAGGCTGCACGCTGTGTGCTGGCCTGCTATCACGCGGTCATCCCGCGGCTGTGCCCCGAATTGCCCGCCCGGCAGCGCGAGGCGCTGGCCTTTGGCGTCAAGGCGCCTCTTGTCTACACCAACGTGCTGCTGCGAAACTGGCGGGCGTTCGAGAAAGCTGGCGTCAGTCATATCTACACGCCCAGCGGCTACTATGCGCTGGCGTTTCTGGACTTTCCGGTCACCCTCGGCACGTATCGGTCGTCGCGGTCGCCCGACGAGCCGATTCTGCTGCACATGGTGCGGGTGCCGTGCGCGCCGGGGCGGCCGCGACGAGATCAACACCGGGCAGGACGGGGCGACCTGCTTCAGACCACCTTCGAGACGTTCGAACGGGCTACCCGGGACCTGTTGGGGCGGGCGCTGTCTGCAGGCGGCTTCGATCCCGCGCGCGACATCCAGGGCATCACAGTGAATCGCTGGCCGCACGGCTACGCCGACTTCGGCGATCCGCTCACCGATCCCGACTGGCCGGAAGCCGACCGCCCCTGGGTGATCGCGCGCCAGCGGTTCGGGCGCATCGGGATCGCCAACTCCGACGCGGCCCACGAAGCCGAGACGCACGCGGCCATCGACCAGGGCCACCGGGCCGTGCAGGAGCTGCTCGCACTGCCGTGACCGCCGCGCCACTCCACCTCGCTCAGACGGCGTCGATGATCACGCGGCGTGTGTAATAGCTCAGGTCGAGGCGACGTGTACGGATGGACGCGTCGCGCACACGGAGCGCGATCGTGTAGGTGCCCGGCCCCTCTGGTCGCCAGTCGTGCGACCAGAGGCTCCACGCCGCCGTCGACAGCGGCAGTGGGCAGTCGCTGACGGGAACGAACGGCTGTCCTGGGTTGAACTGTACTTCCACGGCGGAGGTCGGGATGCCGCCCCCCCAGACGATGCCGACCACCCGATAGAACCCACCGTCGCCGGTCTGCCACCTCTCGACGCGAATCGGCATGGCCGCCGTGTCGATCGCGGGCGGGTCGAAATCGCGGGCGAGGCGTTGGCTGCCTTCCTGGTGAGTGCGCCGCGCGAACTCCAGCATCTGCGAGGTCGCCGGCGCATCGTCGTCGACCCATTCGAGTGCGGTGACCCACTTGATGGCTGCACACCCGTACCAGCCTGGCACGACCAGACGCACTGGGCCGCCGTGATCGGGCGAGAGCGGCGCATCGTTCATCGCTGTCGCCAGGAACGCGCCGGTGCGGACCAAGTCGTCATGCGAAAACGCCCAGCTGGCCCCGGCGATCGACGTCCGCCAGGGATGCGTGGAATCGTCCTCGCCCACGACGAGCAATCGCCGTCCTGACGATACGGCGTTCAAGCGATCGAGCAGCGTCAGAACCGGCACGCCGTCCCATCGCGCGACGCTCATCAAGCCGAATGGCTCGACGTTGCCGGCGCATTCCAGCAGGTGCGCGCCCTGCGGTCTGATGAACGGTGCGAGCCGGTCGGGCGTCACCGACTGGGCGGCCATCGCGGGACCGCTGACCCGAATCGGCCAGGCTGGTCCTCGGGCGAGGCTGGTCGTGGCCCGCGTGCGGACGAAGAATCGGCTGGTCGGCGTGACCAGCGTCTCGGATGTCAACGACGACAAGTCGGTGAACTGCCTGGCGTCGAGGCCGGCTCCGGCCGGTGACTGGACCGGCACCGGACGGGGGTCGCGATCCAGGAAGGGGATTCGAGCGAGCAGACGCGCGACGGGCTGCGCCGCCGTCGAACGGCCCAGGACGCAACCTGCCAGCACTGAACCCGTGCCTGTGAGCAGCGCGCGACGCCGCATTCGGAGATGATACGCGACGTTTCGCCTACAGGCGGGCGCACCGCCTCGCCACTGCCACCTGGCGTCACTCGTCCCTCGTCGACGCCGTTGGTCCCAAATCCCTTGCGTCTCACGAAATGTCTAGGCACTCTTCCGCCCGGTCTGGCCCGATGGCCGGTCCGAGACCGGCGCCCTGTTCCTGATGGTCCGACACAGACGGGCAGTTGCCGGGGGGCGGGTCATCGCGGGTGACTCTGCGTCTGCCGAGTGAAGAAGCGAGGGGGAGCGATGCCGGCAAAGGTTGCAGTCATGCAGAAGCTCAGAGTGGGCGTGGCGCTCGCGAGGTTTGGTGGGATCCTCTTGCTCGGCCTCGCCACGGCGGGCGTGGCGACCGCACAGGTCTCCAGAGGGGGCGTCCGTGGGTTCGTGCGCGACGAGTCGCGCGCTGTCCTGCCGGGCGTGACGGTGGAAGTCTCGGGGCCCACGATCATCGGCGGCGTAGCCTCTGGCACCTCCGACACGCAAGGCCTGTATCGGGTCGACAACCTGCCCGTTGGCGTCTACACGGTGACCTTCTCGATGGCCGGCTTCAAGACCGTGCGTCGTGAGGGCATCCGTGTGGAGGCCGGGCGCACCATCGAGCTCGAACAGCAGCTGGAGATCGGTGCGGTTGAGGAAACCCTCACCGTGACGGGTGCGTCACCGGTAATCGACGCCACGCACGCCGGCACCAGCACGAACTTCAATCGGGACACGCTCGAGAACATTCCCTCGGCGCGGACGCAGTACTTCGACGTCGTGCCCTACGCCACCGGGGCGACGCAGACATCGGGCAACGTCGGGTCGAACGGCGCGTTCAACATCTTCGGCTCCGACTCCTACCAGAACGCCATCCAGTATGACGGGATAGACATCTCGTCGCCCAACTTCGGCGGCTCGTACGACTGGCCGAACTACGACATGATGGCCGAACTGCAGATTAAGTCGGTCGGCGCAAGTGCCGAGCAGGCAGGCTTCCAGGGCGGCGTCATCAACCTGGTGCTGAAGTCCGGGACCAACCAGTACAAAGGTGCGGGCGCGTTCTACGGGCAATACAACGCGCTGCAGTCCAACAACACGCCGAAGGAGAAGTACCCGAGGTTCACCGACTACCGCAACGACTTCAACTACTCGATCGGCGCGCCGATCCTCAAGGATCGTCTTTGGGGTCTGTACATCTCCGAGCACATCAGGCACAAGCGCAGCGACACGATTGGGGTGCCGCCCGATCGACCCAACAACACCAGGATCTGGCGGCCATTCCTCAAGCTGGATGCCCGTCTCAGCAGCAACGACAACGTGAGCATCCACTACAACGACTGCCGAGACTACTGGGAGTACGGGACGGGCGTCACCAGGCCGCCGGAGACCGCCAGTGTCGAAATCGGCCACGACCCGGTGCTCACCGCGGGATGGACGCACGTCTTCGGGAGCTCGATGCTGCTCGAGACCAGGGCCGGCGGGATCTTTGTCCGCAAGGACTACCTGCCGACCAGTGGGGACTACATCACGCCTGGCCGCATCGACCTCGCCACCGGCAACGCCTCAGTGAATCGCGTCGAAGCGGCGGCGCGTGACCACCAGAACAAAATGAGCATCAACGTCAAGCTGAGCGCGCTGGTGCAGGACTTCATCAAGGGGTCGCACGACTTCAAGTTCGGGGTCCAGACCACGCCGTGGAATAGCTCGTCCTATCGTGGCGCCTACGCGAGCAACCAGCTCCTCTACGATCTGGCCGGCGCGCCGTATTACGCGTTGACACAGGAGCCATATGCCCTGGCTGGCGAGATGCCGACGTATGGAGCCTTTGCCCAGGACGACTGGACGATCACCGACCGCCTGACCTTGAATCTGGGTCTTCGATACGATTCCCTCACTGCGAACATTCCCGGAGTGGATCAGCTCGACGGGGAGCTGAAGCCGACCGGCAGGTCCTTCGGCGGCATCGACGACGTGATCTCGTTCAAGACGTGGTCGCCACGGCTCGGATTCGCGCTGAAGGCCAACAGCTCCGGAACGACGGTCCTCAAGGGCCACTGGGGGCGCTATTACGGCAAGCTGATCTCGGGCGGCTTCCAGTCGCTCTCACCCGGGAACAGCCCCTATCGGGCGTTCTTCTACAATCCGACGACCAGAGCCTACGACATCCCGTACTACACCATCGATCCCAAGGCGAACTTCAGTGTCGATCCGAATCTGAAGAACCAGTACACCGATCAGGTCTACTTCGGTATCGAGCAGCAGATACAACCGAGCTTCGGCGTCAACGCGTCGTTCGTCTACAAGAAGGAGAACGACTTCGTCCGGTTGAAGGACGTCGGCGGTACCTATGCACCACGGACCATCACCGACGAGTTCAACGGCCGCACGCAGCAGCTGACGGTCTTCGACATGGTGTCGCCGTCGTCCGCCAGTGTGTTTCAGGTCACCAACCGAAACGACCTCGATCAGGATTACAAGTCGTTCGTGGTCGAGGCCAACAAGCGCTTCTCGACTAGCTGGCAGATGATTGCGTCGTACCAGTGGCAGCGGAATCTGATCTACGCCGACGGCACGCTGGCCAGGCAGCAGTTCGGCGGCCTCAACCGCAACGGCTTCGGCCGCGACCCGAACGACCTGACCAATGCCTACGGCCGATCATCGGTGGACAACACTCACGGTGTCCGGTTCACGGGAACCTGGCAGGCGCCCCTCGGCATCACCGCCGGCGTGCGCTACCTCTTCGAGTCGGGTCGCCCATACGGCCGGCTCATCAACGTGAGGCTCCCGCAGGGAGTGCGGCGTGTGCTAGCGGACGAGCGTGGCTCGTTCAACCTGCCCGACAACCATCAGCTTGGGCTGCGCTTGGACAAGGCCTTCTCATTGGGCAGCGACCGCCGGCTCCGTTTTTCCCTCGACGTCATCAACCTGCTCAACAGCGACACGCCGACCACCCTCAGGAACAACAGCTCGCAGGCCCGCTTCGGGGACAGCCTGAACGTGGTCTTCCCGCGCCGCGGCCAAATCGGCATTCGGATCGACTTCTAACGGGTTCGCTCGCAGGGATGGCCCGGGGCGGCAATTGACCACGCAGTGCGCGGGGGGCGACTAGGGGCGCCGTGCGCGTGAAGGAGACACTCTGGTGACGAGCACCTCATGGCGAACGATGCGGGCGGCGACACTTCTCGGCTTAGCCGCGTCCGCCGGCCTGCTGGCTCAGGGCGCTCGAGGCACCGGCGGCGGCGAGTGGCGTTACTACACCGGGGACCTCGGTTCGACGCGCTATTCGCCACTCGCGCAGATCACGGCTGACAGCGTCAGGAACCTGCGGGTGGTCTGGCGGCGCACGGCGGTGGATCCCGAACTGCGGCAGGCGTTCCCCGATGCCACCCCATCGAACTACCTGCGATCGACGCCAATCGTCGCGGACGGCGTGCTGTACGCGCCGAATGCGATGGGGTTCCTCGAAGCGTTCGACGCCGCCAGTGGGAAGCTGCTTTGGAAGCAGAGGCCGTTTGCGCCGACGCTGCGTGAGGTGGCGGGCCAGAGCACACGGGGGGCGACCTACTGGAGCAGCGGTTCGGATGCGCGCGTGCTGCTCGTTCGCGGCAGCTACCTGTACGCACTCAATGCCAAGACCGGCGCGCTCGTTCGCGATTTCGGCCTCAAGGGGCGCACGGATCTGCGCCGCGAGACGCGCGAGAACGTCCCGTTCTTTTCGTGGACCGGGCCCATCGTCGTGAACGACGTCGTGGTCATCGGCGGAAACGGCGGCGGCCTTGCCGGGGGCGGATACGGCGATGGCGGCTTCATCAAGGAGTCGTCACCGGAGGACATCCGCGGATACGACGTGCGAACGGGCAAGCACCTGTGGACCTTCAACGTAGTTCCGCGCCCCGGCGAGCACGGCAACGACACCTGGGGCGACGACTCTTGGAAAGTCGCGGGCAACCTCGGGTCGTGGAGTCCGCTGAGCGGCGATGAAGAACTCGGGCACGTCTACGTACCGCTCACCGCTCCGCCGGTGTCGTACTACGGAGGGTGGCGGCCCGGCGACAACCTCTTCTCGAACAGCCTGGTCGCCATCGACGTCAAGACCGGCAAGCGGGTCTGGCACTTCCAGATGGTTCACCACGACCTGTGGGAGTACGACACCGTCGGATCGCCTGTGGTTGGCGACATCACGGTGAACGGGAAGCGGATCAAGGCGGTGATGCAGCCGAGCAAGACCGGGTTTCTCTACACGTTCGATCGAGTCACGGGCACCCCCGTCTGGCCGATCGAAGAGCGGCCGGTTCCGCAGTCGACCGTACCTGGAGAACGCACGTCCCCCACGCAACCGTTTCCGACCAAGCCACCGCCCTTCGAACGTATCGGGCTGACCGAAGACGATCTGATCGACTTCACGCCGGAGCTCCGCAAGCAGGCGCTCGAGATCACGCGACCGTTCGTGATGGGACCAATATTCACGCCGCCGTCGCTCAGGAGTGAAGAACCGGGCGGGAAGCTCGGCACCCTGATGGCGCCCGGTTGGTACGGGGGCTCCAACTGGAACACTGGCGCCTTCGATCCCGAAACCGGTATCTACTACGCGGTCTCGCACACCATTCCCAATGTCTACGACCTGGTGCCGCCTGCGCCTGGCCAGCGGGCGACCCTCGCCTACTCGATCGACGGTGGCCGCGGCGGCCGGCACACTGATATCAAGGGGCCCCAGGGCCTGCCGGTGACCAAGCCGCCGTACGGTCGTATCACGGCAATCGACATGAACCGCGGTGAACACGTCTGGATGGTTGCCAACGGCGATGGCCCGAGGGATCATCCCCTGCTGAAGCACTTGAACCTGCCGCCGCTTGGTATTGCTGGCCGGCCCGCTGCGCTCCTGACCAAGACCCTGCTCTTCCTCGGTGAGAGCAGCGACTCGTTGTTTGGCGGCAATCAGTCGAACTCGTCGGGCAGGAAGTTCCGGGCCTACGACAAGGCCACGGGCAAGGTGCTGTGGGAAACCGAGTTGCCCGGTGGGACCACCGGCGCGCCGATGACCTACATGGCCGGCGGCGTGCAGTACATCGTCGTTCCGATCGGCTCGAAGGACAGTCCGGCCGAGTGGGTGGCGCTTGCCCTCTCGGGCGCACCGGTGTCGTTGACGACGAAGTTGGCACCCACGCTACCGTGGGGGCCGAAGCGCCAGCTGACCGACGGCAGCTACAGTGCCGAGCAGGCCGCACGCGGCGCCGGCCTCTACGCCACATCCTGCGGCGGCTGTCACGGCGCGAATCTGACGGGCGGCGCATACGGCGTGTCAATCGCCGGCGACCGCTTCGTGTCCGGCCTGCGGGGCAAGCCCGTGCGTGATCTGTACAGTCGTATCATCACCACGATGCCCCCGAGCAATCCCGGCAGTCTGTCGGAGCGCCAGGTGCTGGACATCGTGGCCCACATACTCAAAGCCAACGGGTTCCCGGCTGGGCCGCGAGCGCTGACGCAGGCCAGCGACCTCAACGACCTGGGACTTCCTGCCACGGACACGAAACGATGATGCGCACGACCATTGCCGCTCTCCTCGCGGGCATCGCCTTGGTCGCGATGCCGCACGCCCAGACCACGCTTCGGATCATCCGCTTCGTGCCCAATGGGCCGCCGGGCGTGGCGTGGGAAGGTCGTGGGAGTTCCAAGACCCACTACTACTACCGGTCGGCGCAGAACAAGAACACCGCCGCTGGCATCTGGACATCTCCAGACTTCAGTGGCCAGATGCACCGCGTGACGTCCACGGAGTTCATCTACCTGCTGCAGGGCTCGATCACGCTGCTGGACAAGAGCGGCCGAGAGGAAGTCTTCAGGGCCGGCGACGCGCTGGTGATCCCGCGCGGGACCGAGTTCCAGTGGAAGAAGTCCGAGGACGTGAAAGAGTACTGGGCCATCTTCGAGCGCGAGGACGTTCCCGGAACGCTGCCGCCGACCACCGGCACACCGATGTTTTTCCGTATGAGTTCCAACGGCCCCGCTGGGAACGGACTCACGGGAACGGGCCGCACCAAGGAGCACGAATACTACTCAGGGGCCGATGGGTCCTCGATTGGCGTGTGGGAAACGGCGCCGCACACGTCCGCGGGATTCCACAAGACCGCCTATACGGAGATCATGGTCTTCCTCAAGGGCAACGTCACACTCACCACGCCAGACGGTCGGGAGGAACGATTCAAGGCCGGCGACGTGGCGCTGGTGCCGAAGGGCATCGAGTACAAGTGGAGCAGCGACACCGTCCGGAAGTACTGGGTCATCTTCGACAAAGACCAGGCGAAGGGATCGAGCGCGGCTCGGTGAGGCACCGATACGTCTCCACTCCGTCGCGCGTGGAACGGAGACCGGGAGTGCTCAGGGCTGACGCAGCCTCCCGGATGAGCCAGTTGCGGAAATCGTCCAGTGCGGCGAGCCCGCTGAGCGACGGCCCGGCGTGCGTAAGGACAGGACGCCCGGCTGCGTTGCACAGGAGGGAGAGAACGACTCGTTGCACTGTCCCTGATTTGTACCTGATCTCCTCAGGTTTCTAGAGGATCTGGCGGCTTCTGGCGGTTCCGATCCGGCCTGAACCCTTGAGGATTGCGGGTTCGTCGGGAACGAATCCCACCCTCTCCGCCAAACACAAGTCTCGGATCCACCGTTCCGTCGGCCGAACGCCCCTCACCTCGCGATGGTCTTCTAAGGCCGAGGGGTGCCGACTACCGGCACTTCGACCCGCGACGGGTAGCGCGCCGAGCGATACACGCGGTGCGTCGCCTTCACGAAGTCGCGCTCGTCCGCGTCGAAGATGCTCTTCGTGAAGGTCTGCGGGTTGCGGTCGATAATCGGGAACCACGTGCTCTGCACCTGCACCATCACCCGGTGGCCGGCCTTGAAGGTGTAGTTCTGCGTGTGCAGGCTGAAGGTGTAGGGCTGCACGGTGTTGGCCGGAATCGGCGTGGGCGTCTCGAAGCCTTTGCGGTAGCGTCCCCGGAACACCTCGTTCGACACCATGAGCTGGTAGCCCGCGAGGTTCCAGTTCTCGGGATGGTGCTCGGGATACACGTCGATGAGCTTCACGACCCAGTCGGCGTCGGTGCCGGTCGTGGACGCGAAGAGCTTGGCCACCACCTCGCCGGCAATCGTCAGGTCTTCCTGCAGAGGCGGTGACTCCCAACTGAGCACGTCGGCGCGATCGTCCACGAAGCGCTGGTCTTCGACCAGCCACGTGGACCACTTCGACCCGCCGGCGAAGTAGGTGGGCTGAATGGGCCGTTGCCGATACGGCACCGGATGCGCGGGATCCGACACGAACGTGTCGGATCCCAGGGCGCCGGCGGCGGGCGGCGTGCCGATGGCCAGCAGTTCGTTCGCGCCGAAGTAGAGGCCGACCGTCTTCGTCTCTTTCGCCGGCGGCCATTGGCTCCACTGGCGCCACTGGTTCGTGCCCGCTTCGAACGTGAGCGCCTCGGGGAAGTTGCGCGTGCCCTTGTCCTTCAGGAAGTAGGCGAAGAACGGCGCCTGCACCTGGTCGCGAAAATACGCGGCGGTGTCGCTGCCGAAGCCGATCGGACCGAGCGCCGCGCCGTTGCCCGTCCAGCCACCGTGGTTCCACGGACCTACCACGAGGTAGTTCTGGTTCGCGGTGTCGTACTTCTCGAGCGCCTCGTAGATCGTGATCGGGCCGTAGAAGTCTTCCTGATCCCACCACCCGGCCACGCTCAGCGTGGGCACCTGCACCGAACGGAAGTGCGGCACCATCGTCTGCCGCTTCCAGAAGTCGTCGTAGTCGGGATGGCGCACGTAGTCGTTCCAGGTGGGAATCGTCTCGCGCAGGTACTTGCGGTTCACCGCGCTGAGCGGTCCGAGCGACAGGTACCAGTCGAAGGTGTCGTAGCGGTCGAACTCGAAGTTCTTCACGTCCTTGCCCGATTCCATCATCGTGGCGTACTCGAAGGCGTAGCTCAGGCGAAACGCGCCGTTGTGATGGAAGTCGTCGCCGAGCCACATGTCGGCGGGCGAGGCCTGCGGCGAAATCGCCTTCAGCGCCGGATGCGGTTCGATGGCGCCCATGATCGTGGTCCAGCCGTCGTAGCTCACGCCCAGCATGCCCACGCGGCCGTTGTGCGACGGCACGTGCGTCAGCAGCCACTCGATGGTGTCGTAGGTATCGGTGCCTTCGTCGAGACTCTTCGTGTCTCCGGGCGCGCGCGCCGGGCGCTGCATCACGAACTCGCCTTCCGATTTGAACTTGCCGCGGATGTCCTGGAACACGAAGATGTAGCCCTCATCCGCCAGCGCCTTGTAATAGCGCGTGAACGAGCCGGCCGCGCCGTCGATGCCGTAGGGCGTGCGCCGAAACACGATCGGCAGCGGCCCGGTCTGGTTCCTGGGCGTGAAGATCTTGGTGAAGAGCTTCACCCCGTCGCGCGCGGGAATCATCTCGTCGCGAATGGTGAAGGCGGCGGCGGGGTCTGGCGGGGGTGCGGTCTGCCGGGCGTCGAGCGCCACGGCCGCGGCGACGGCTGCCGCACACAAGCTCACGAGCACCAGCCGCAGGACGCTTCGAGGAGTCGCCATGGCGGGAGTATATGGCCTTCCACTGGGCGGCATGCCGCAGGAGTCGATATGTGACCACATATACTAGAATGTGGACGCGAAGGAGTTCCGCACGATGAAAGAGCGCAGCATCGGCATTCGAGAGTTGAAATCGAAACTCAGTGAGTGCGTGCGCGAAGTGAAGCGGGGCGGCACCGTCGTCGTGACCGAGCACGGCCGGCGGGTGGCGAGGCTCGTGCCCGAAAGCGAGTCGCTCGAGGAGCGGCTCGCGATGCTCACGACGGCAGGCACCGTACTCTGGAGCGGTCGTCGACTGGGCCGCGCGGCGGCCGGGGTGCGGCCGCGAGGGAAGCAGACGGTGGCGGATCTCGTCGTGGAGAATCGCGGGTGATCGTCTATGCCGATGCGAGCGCACTCGTGAAGCGGTATGTCACGGAGGCGGGTTCGGCGGAGGTGATCGCGCTCACGACCGGTGCGGAGGGTGTGGCGACGGCGCTCGTCACGCGCGCTGAAGTGGCAGCGGCATTTGCGCGCGCCGTGCGGGTCGGCCTGCTCGACGACGTCGGCGGCCGCCGGGCGCAGCGTCGATTTTCGCGCGAGTGGCCCGACCTCATGCGGGTGCCCGTCACCGAGACACTGGTCGCGCGGGCCGAGGCATTGACGTGGACGCATGGACTGCGTGGCTACGACGCCGTTCAGTTGGCGTCGGCGATGACGTGGCAGGATGCCCTGGGGCAAGAGATCGTGCTGGCGACATTCGATCGCCAGTTGTGGGACAGCGCGCGAGATGCCGGATTGCGTGCCTGGCCCGACCAGTTGCCCCGCTGAACGAGCGGCGACATAATCACCGCACCCTTGGCCCTGACCCCCGGCACCCGTCTCGGTGTTTACCAGATCACGGCGCCCCTTGGCGAAGGCGGGATGGGTCAGGTATGGCGGGCGACCGACACGACGCTCGGCCGTCAGGTGGCGATCAAGATCCTGCCGGACGCGTTTGCCGCCGACCCCGAGCGCCTGGCGCGCTTCGAGCGTGAAGCCAAGACGCTCGCGGCGCTGAACCATCCCCACATCGCCGCGATCTATGCCGTCGAGAAGTCCAGCGGCACTCTGGCGCTCGTGATGGAACTCGTCGAGGGCGACGACCTGTCGCAGCGCATCGCCCGCGGCGCGATTCCGCTCGACGACGCGCTGCCGATTGCGAAGCAGATCGCCGAGGCGCTCGAAGCCGCGCACGAGCAGGGGATCATCCACCGCGATCTGAAACCCGCCAACATCAAGGTGCGCGCGGATGGCACGGTAAAGGTGCTCGACTTCGGCCTCGCCAAGGCGCTCGATCCTGCCGCTGCGTCGAGCCCCGAGGCGATGCACTCGCCCACCATTACCTCGCCCGCGATGACGCAGGCCGGGAAGATTCTCGGCACCGCCGCGTATATGGCGCCGGAGCAAGCGCGCGGGACCGCCGTGGACAAGCGCGCGGACGTGTGGGCCTTCGGCGTGGTGCTCTACGAGATGCTGACAGGCAAGCGTCTGTTTACGGGCGCAACCGTGTCGGACACGATCGCAGCCGTGCTGAAGGTAGAGCCGGACTGGAACACGCTCCCCACCGACACGCCCACGGCGATTCGACGCCTGTTGCGGCGCTGCCTGGAGAAAGACCGCAAGCGACGGCTCACGGATGCTGGGGCCGCGCGGCTGGAGATCGACGACGCGCTGACGCCGCAATCCGCCGTGGATGGTGCCGTCGCGTCTGGCACGTCTGCCAACGCTCCGCGCGGACGGCTGGCCTGGATGACCGGGCTCGCGGCGGCGGCAGTGTTCGGGATGGCCGCGATGGCGTTGCCTACGCTGCGCTATCTGCGCGAAACGCCGACGCCTGCGCCGCCCGAAACGCGGCTCGAGATTGCGACGCCGGCCACGTCGGATGTGGTGTCGTTCGCCGTGTCTCCCGACGGGCGGCAGATCGTGTTCATGGCGTCGGGCGACGGCGCGTCCCGCCTGTGGATGCGGCCCCTGGACACGACCGCGGCGCAGCCACTGGCCGGCACCGACGGGGCGAGTTATCCGTTCTGGTCGCCCGACAGCCGGTCGATTGGCTTCTTTGCCGACGGCCAGTTGAAGCGGCTCGATCTGTCGGGGGGCGCCCCGCAGACGCTGGCGCCGGCCCTCGTGGGTCGCGGCGGGGCGTGGAGTGCCGACGGCGTCATCCTCTTCGCACCCAGCAACGTAGGGCCCCTCTCGCGTGTGCCCGCCGGGGGCGGCGACGTCGTCCCCGTGACGACGCTCGGCGCCGGTCAGAACAGCCACCGGTTTCCGCAGTTCTTGCCGGGCGGCCGGCAGTTCCTGTACTACGTCCAGGGGGCGGCGGAGAACGCCGGCATCTATCTCGGCGCGCTCGACGCCACCGCCGTCACCCGCGTGACCGCGGCTGACACCGCCGGAGCCTACGCGCCACCGGGCTGGCTGCTGTTTGGGCAACAGGGGACCCTGGTCGCCCGGCGCTTCGATGCCGCGCGCGGCGCCCTGAGCGGCGATCCCGTGACCGTGGCCGACGCGCTGGCCATCGACGCCGCCTCGAACGTGGGCGCGTTGTCGGTCTCGGCGACCGGCCTGGTGACTTACCGGGCGGGTGGCGTCGCTCGGCGGCAATTGACGTGGTTCGGTCGGGCGGGCCAGGCGCTCGGAACGCTGGGGGCCCCCGACGCCACGCAGATCGATCCCGCCCTGTCGCCCGATGGCCGCCAGGTCGCGGTGTCTCGTAATGCGCAGGGCAACCGCGACCTCTGGCTGGTCGATGCGGCGCGGACCACGCGCTTCACCTTTGATCCGGCCCCAGACCTGTCCCCGGTCTGGTCGCCCGACGGCCGTCGGCTCGTGTTCAGCCGGGCCCGTGCGAACATCTACGATCTCTACCAGAAGCCCGCGAACGGGGGCGGCGCCGAGGCGCTCCTGCTGGCCTCGCCGGAGTCGAAAACGGCGTCGAGCTGGTCGCCGGACGGCCGGTCGCTGCTGTATACGAACAGCCCTCCCACGACGTCCCGCGACGTGTGGGTGCTGCCGATGGCCGGCGATCCCAAGCCGTTTCCCTTTCTGAATTCCACCTTCAATGAAAGGTCGAGCGTGTTCTCGCCCGACGGACACTGGGTCGCATACGCGTCTGACGAATCGGGGCGCTTCGAGATCTACGTGCGGCCGTTTCCGGGCCCCGGCGGACAGTGGCAGGTTTCGACGGCGGGCGGGCAAGACCCGCGGTGGCGGCCCGACGGTCAGGAGCTGTATTACATCGCCCCCGACAGCCGCCTGATGGCCGCGCCCATCGCGTCCGCGGGGACGGTGCTCCAGCCGGGCCTGCCCACGGCCCTCTTCCAACCGCGGATCGCGTTGGGCGGCACGGCGGTGCTTGGGACCCGGCAGCAATACGACGTCGCGCCGGACGGCCGCTTCCTGATCAACGTCAGCGTGGACGAGGGCACCGCCGCGCCGATCACGGTGATCACGAACTGGCAGCCTGAGGGGAAGAAGTAAGCGTGGCGCTCACTCCCGGCTCGCGTCTCGGCCCCTATGAGGTGACCGCGCTCCTCGGCGAGGGCGGGATGGGCCAGGTCTACCGTGCGACCGACACCAACTTGAAGCGCCAGGTCGCGATCAAAGTGCTGCCGGCGTCGCTGGCGGGCGACGTTGATCGCTTGGCCCGCTTCCAACGAGAAGCCGAAGTCCTCGCCGCGCTCAACCATCCAAACATCGCGCAGATCTACGGCCTGGAGAAGAGCGACGGCATGACCGCGCTCGTGATGGAACTGGTCGAGGGCGAGGATCTCTCGCAGCGTATCGCCCGCGGCGCGATGCCGCTGGATGAGGCGCTGCCGCTCGCGAAGCAGATCGCGGAAGCGCTGGAAGCCGCGCACGAGCAGGGAATCATCCATCGCGACCTGAAGCCCGCCAACATCAAGGTGCGCGCGGACGGCACCGTGAAGGTGCTGGACTTCGGCCTCGCCAAAGCGCTCGATCCAGCCGCCGCATCGATTCCCGCGGCGATGAACTCGCCAACCATCACGTCGCCCGCGATGACGCAGGCGGGGATGATCCTCGGCACCGCGGCCTACATGGCGCCGGAGCAGACGATAGACCGTATTAGCGGCCTCCCGAGTCAACATAAGGCCCGTTCTCAGACTCAGCGCCGACCAGTCTGCTTCCCAATGCCTACTACGCGGGGCACTCTCCGGCCTGGCGATGCCGCTTGGCCGACCCCGAGCAGGCCTTTGTCTTCGCCCGGCGCAATCGCGCGACACACCTCCGGCCTGCTCACC
>CANIBQ010000076.1 GCA_947465645.1 Acidobacteriota bacterium
GCCGCGCCCAGGAGCTCTCGACGCAGAAGCCCGCCGTACCGCTTCGCGTGCACGGTGACGCCGAGCAGGCGCTGGCCGGCGCGGCCAAGGTGGTCGAGGCCTCGTACGCCTATCCGTTCATCTCGCACGCGCCGCTCGAGCCGCAGAACTGCACGGCGCACTACCGCGACGGCAAGATGGAAATCTGGGCGCCAACCCAGACGCCGCAGCAGGGACGCGGGCTCGTGGCCACCGCGCTGGGCATTCCTGAAGCCAACATCACGATCCATATCCAGCGCGCGGGCGGCGGATTCGGCCGCCGGCTGACCAACGACTACATGGGTGAGGCGTGCGCGATCGCCATGGAGATTGGCGTGCCGGTGAAGGTGCTGTGGACGCGCGAGGACGACATGCGCCACGACCACTATCGTCCCGGCGGCTTCCATTTCCTCAAGGCCGGCGTCGACGCGTCTGGCAAGGTCGTCGCGTGGCGCAATCACTTCATCAGCTACGGTGACAACGCGAAGGGGATCGCCGGCTTCTCGAATTCGGCGAACATCGTTCCCGTGGAGTTCCCGGCGCGGTTCGTGCCGAATTACGACTTCCAGGCCACGATGATTCCGCTTGGCGTACCGACGGGCGCGCTGCGCGCGCCGCGCAGCAACGCGTTCTCCTGGGCGTTCCAGTCGTTCATCGACGAGCTCGCGCTGGCGGCGGGGAAGGATCCGCTGCAGTTCCGGCTCGACATGCTCGCGGGTTCCGGCATCGCGCCGCCCGAGCAGGGCGGCGACGGCTTCGACTCCGCGCGGATGCGCGCCGTGCTCGAGCTCGTGCGGGATCGGTCAGGCTGGGGGAAACGGCAGCCGCAGGGCACCGCGATGGGCGTGGCCTTCCAGTACAGCCACCGCGGCTACTTCGCGAACGTCGCGGAGGTGACGGTGCAGGGCAACAACACCGTCAAGGTGAACAAGGTGTGGGTGGTCGGCGACATCGGCAGCCAGATCGTGAATCCCAGCTCCGCGGCGAACCAGGCGCAAGGCGCGGTCGTCGAGGGGATGAGCCACATCATGAACTGGGAGATCACCTTCGTCGCGGGCCGCGCCGTCCAGGGCAACTTCAATGACTACCAGCCGACCCGCATGGCGCAGGCGCCGCCGGTCGATGTGTTCTTCCACAAGACGAACAACCCGCCCACCGGCCTGGGCGAGCCCGCGCTGCCGCCGACGGTCCCCGCGATCGCCAACGCGATTGCGACGGCCACCGGCAAGCGCGTCCGCTCGCTGCCGCTCGCGAAGAGCGGGTATCGCTGGGCATAGTTGTAGATCAGTTGTCAGTTGTCAGTTGTCAGGCAGTTGTCAGTTCTTAGCTGTCAGAAGGCAACGAGCTAGCTCGATGTTTTCCGACAACTGACAACTGACAACTGGCGACCGAGTCCTCGTCCGATGACAGCCCCCAGTTTCAACCGCCTCCGCGTCCTTGCCCTCGAAAGCCGGCGGGCCAAGGAGATCGCCTCGCTGATTGAGACCTACGGCGGCGCGGCCACCGTGGCGCCGTCGCTCCGCGAAGTTCCGCTCGAATCCAATCCCGACGCGCTCACGTTTGCCGACGGTCTCCTCGCCGGCGCCTTCGACATCGTCATCCTGCTGACCGGCGTCGGCACGCGTGCGCTGCTCGAGGTCGTCAAGACAAAGCACCCGCGCGACGGGTTCATCGCCGCCCTCCGGCGGACGAAGGTCGTGGCGCGAGGGCCGAAGCCCCTTGCCGTGCTTCGCGAGTGGCAGATCCCCGTCTGGGTGGCCGCGCCCGAGCCGAACACATGGCGGGAGCTGCTGGCGGCCCTTGATGCGACGGGCGATTCACTTGCGGGCAAGCGGATCGCCGTGCAGGAGTACGGTGCCGCCAATCCTGATCTGCTCGCCGGTCTCGAGACGCGGGGCGCAGTCGTGACGCGCGTGCCCGTCTACCGCTGGGCGCTTCCAGAAGATCTCGAGCCGCTGCGCGCCGCGATCCGCGCGATCGCCGCCCGCGAGCTCGATGTGGCAATCTTCACGACCGCCACACAGCTCGTGCACCTGCTCAAGGTCGCGGCGACGATGGAGCAGGAAGCCGAGGTCAGGTCCGGCCTGAAGCACCTCGTCGTCGCCTCGATCGGGCCGACCACCAGCGAGGAGCTGCGGCAGGAAGGCATCCAGATCGACCTCGAGGCCTCGCACCCGAAGATGGGATTCCTCGTGCGAGAGGCAGCCGAGCGCAGTGCCGATCTGATTCGCGCCAGGCGACCGTAAGCCGAACGCCCGCTCGGAGCAGTGACGAGCGTGTCTAGACTAGTGCCGCGCGATCTCGCGCGGGGATAAGATCACGTCATGCCCACCTCTGACGAACTGCTCGAGCTTGCCGACCGCTGTGCGGAGAAGCTCGATCTCGATGGAAAGATCCGCCACGTACCCTCCTTTTCCGATGCCGAGGAACAGTGCGAGGAGGAGTACGAGGATCTGCTGCTGGCGCTGCACGAGGACGAGCTCTTTGCTCCGGTGGACATCGCCCGCCAGGAGGAGCTTGTCGAGCAGATCGCCGCGGCGCTTCCCGAAGAGACGCGGATGCTGATCGTCGAGCTCGCCGACAACCACGCGCGGCACGTCTGGCTGCAGCAGGAAGGCGCCTATCACGTCGGCCTCGCGGTCGGGCGCCGGCTCAAGCTCCGTCGCGAGAATTGATGTAAGTCGGACAATTCGCGCGACTGTCTCGACTATTGTTTTTGCATGGCGCGCAGCTTTCTCCAGTACGACGTCTTCACCGGCGAACCGCTCACCGGCAATCAACTGGCCGTCTTCCCGGACGGCCGCGGTCTCACCACCGGCCAGATGCAATCGATCGCCCGCGAGATGAATTTCTCCGAGACGACGTTCATCCTTCCGGCCGAGCAGCCGGGCACCGACGTCCGCATGCGGATTTTCACGCCCGGTCTCGAGCTGCCGATTGCCGGTCATCCGACGATCGGCAGCACGTTCGCCCTCGCCGACGCCGGCACGATTGCGCCCGGCACGCCGCGGGTCGTCTTCGGCCTTGGCGCCGGTCCAACGCCGGTGGACCTCGAGTGGCAGGGCAGTCGCCTGCGCTTCGCCTGGATGACCCAGGGCACGCCGGTATTTGGCCCGGTGGTCGAGGATCGCGCGGCCGCCGCGGAAGCGCTCGGGCTGGGCGTTGACGACCTCGCGCCGAAGCTGCCGGTGCAGCAGGTGTCGTGCGGTGTGCCGTTCTTGTTCGTCCCTTTACGCGACCGCGAGGCCGTCGACCGCGCCACCAGCGACGCCGCGGCCGTGCGGCGCCTGGCTGCCGCGACCGGTATCGACCACGGCATCTTTCTCTTTGCGATAAATGGGGTCGGGAGTCATTTTTCGAGGACACCTCGAAAAATGACTCCCGACCCCATTTTCTACAGCCGCATGTTCGCGCCGCAGTTCGGCATCGTCGAGGATCCCGCCACGGGAATCGCGAGCGGACCGCTTGGCGCGTACCTCGTCCGGTACGGGGTCGTCGCCGGCGAGGCAGCCCGGCAGATTGTGAGCCTCCAGGGCGTCGCGATGAAACGGCCGAGCAGGATTCACATCGCGATCGAGGGCGACGCGGATACGATCAGAAGCGTGAAAGTCGGCGGCGAGGCGGTGCTCGTCGCCAGGGGTGAGCTCCTGATCCCCGAATGAGCGAATTGGCTGGCCGGCAAGTCAGCCGCGACCGGATACGATCAATAACGTGATTTCGTTCTCGAAAATCAGCAAGCAGTACGGCAGACAGATTCTCTTCGTCGATGCCTCATTCCAGCTCAACGCGGGCGAGAAAGTCGGCCTCGTCGGTCCCAACGGGTCTGGCAAGACGACCCTGTTCCGGATGATCGTGGGCGAGGAGTCGCCTGACGAAGGCGACGTCTCGGTGCCCAAAAAGCTTACGGTCGGCTACTTCCGGCAGGACGTCGAGGAGATGTCCGGGCGCTCGGTGCTCGACGAGGCGATTGCCGGCAGCGGACGCCTGGGCGATCTGCACCACGAGCTCGAGGCGCTGCAGCACGCGATGGGCGACCCGGAGAAGGCCGGCGACATGGACCGCATCCTCGCGCGCTTTGGCGAAGTGCAGGAGGAGTACGAGCACCAGGGCGGCTACGGACTCGAGGCGCAGGCGCGTGAGGTGCTCCACGGCCTCGGCTTCGAGGACGAGACCATCGACGGCGACGTCGGCGTGCTGTCGGGCGGGTGGAAGATGCGCGTCGCGATGGCGCGCGTGCTCCTCGGCCGGCCTGAAGTGCTGCTGATGGACGAGCCGACCAACCACCTCGACATCGAGTCGATCATCTGGCTCGAAGGCTTCCTCAAGTCGCTGCCCGGCGCCCTGCTCATGACGTCGCACGACCGAGAGTTCATGAACCGCGTCGTCACCAAGATTGCCGAGATCGACGGCGGCGAGATCACGGTCTATTCCGGCAACTACGACTTCTACGAGCGCGAGCGCGCGATTCGTGAGACCAATCGCGAGGCGGCCTACGCGCGGCAGCAGGCGATGCTCGCGAAGGAGCAGCGGTTCATCGACCGCTTTGCCGCGCACGCCGCCAAGGCGGCGCAGGTGCAGAGCCGCGTCAAGGCGCTGGAGAAGATCGAGAAGATCGAGCTGCCGAAGAAGCGCAAGGTGGTGAAGTTCGACTTCCGGGCGCCGCCCCGGTCGGGCGACCAGGTCGTCGTGCTCGAGGACGTGTCAAAGGCGTATGGCCGGCGCGTCATCTACGACCACCTCAACGCGACGATCCGGCGAGGCGAGCGGTGGTGCGTCATGGGCAAGAACGGCGCGGGCAAGACCACGCTGCTGAAGATGGTCGCCGGCGCCATGCAGCCCGACTCGGGCGAGGTGAAGCTCGGCGCCAGCCTCAAGATGGGCTACTTCGCGCAGCAGGCGCTCGACCTGCTCGATCCCGATCTCACGATCGAGGAGCAGTTGCAGAAAGACTTTCCAGCCGAATCGATCGGCGTGCTGCGCAACCTCGCAGGCGCCTTTCAATTCTCAGGCGACGACACCGACAAGAAGATCCGCGCGCTGTCGGGCGGCGAGAAGACGCGCCTCGTCATGGCGCGCATGCTGCTCAACCCTCCAAACTTCCTCGTCCTCGACGAGCCGACCAACCATCTCGACCTCGCCACCAAGGAAATGCTGATCGAGTCGCTCAAGAACTACGACGGGACGATGCTGTTTGTCTCGCACGATCGAGCGTTCCTGAGGGCCCTCAGTAACCGGGTGATCGAGCTGGGCGGCGAAAGCGGGACCGACTCGGAGCCACACCTCTATACGGGGTCGTATATCGAGTACGTCGCCCGTACCGGCCACGAGGCGCCAGGCGTCCACGCCTAGCAAGGGGCAGGGGGAAGGGAGTTGCGATGGGTCCGTGCAAGGTCGGCTGGCAGGCGGGTGAGGGCGGCCTTACCGTGGCGACCAACCACACGCAGTTGATGATGAAGGGCGACGGCATGGTGAAGACCCTCCTTGCTTTCCTCGGCGCAGCGGCCGTGACGACCGTCATCGGCGCTCAATCAGCCAAGACGTACGTCGCGCGCCTGTCGCCGGTGCCGATCACGGCGGCGATGCAGGCAACAGTGAGCGGGTCGGGCGCCGCCACCGCGACTCTGACCGGAAGACGGTTGACGATCGACGGCACGTTCACCGGGCTTCGCACGCCGGCGACGGTCGCGCGGCTGCATCTCGCGCCGCGGGCCGCCCGCGGCGAGGCGTTCGCCGACTTGAAGGTGTCAACCGGCACCAGCGGCACTATTACAGGCGCGATCGATCTCACGCCGCAGCAAGTGCAGGCGGTCGAGAAAAGCTCGGTCTATATCCAGTTGCACAGCGAGAAGGCTCCCGAAGGCAATCTGTGGGGATGGCTGCTGCCCCAGGAGGCGAAGCGATGACGCCGATCAATTCCCAGGAATCCAACTCCCAACGCCCGAGGTTCAGACACTGTCTTTGGGAGTTGGGCCGTTGGGAGTTGGGAATTGCCGGGTTGCTGGCGATGATCGGTGCCGCTGTGATTGCGGCACAGCAACCGCCCTTCGACGCCGCTCAGGGCAGGCCCACGGGCGGGGAGTTCACCGCCGCGCAGGCGGCCGCGGGCCGCGCGCCCTACACCGCCAGTTGCGCGAGCTGCCACGCCGAGGATCTCGGCGGGCGGGAAGGGCCGGCGCTCAAGGGCGCGAGCTTTCAGGACAAGTGGCGAGCGGTGCCAGCGCGCGATCTCCTGGCGTACATCCAGCAGAACATGCCGCCTGGCGGTCCGACGCTGCCCCCCGATCAAGCCGCGGCCATCGCGGCGTTCATCCTGCAGTCAAACGGAGCGCCATCGGCCGGTGCAGGGCCGGCTCCCGCCTCGGAGTCACCTGCAGCCGCCGCGCCCGCGCCTCGCGGTCTGACGCTGGAAGGGGACATCCAGAACTACACCCCGGTCACCGACGCGATGCTGCGCAACCCGCCGCCAGGCGACTGGCTGATGGCACGGCGCAATTACCAGGCGTGGAGTCACAGTCCGCTCACAGAGATCACCACAGGGAACGTCAAGAACCTGAAGCTCGAGTGGGTCTGGGCCATGCACGAGGGCGGCCGAAGCGAGCCGACGCCCATGGTTCACAACGGCATCATCTACATCGTCCACACCGGCAACATCGTTCAGGCGCTCGACGGCAAGACCGGCGAACTGCTCTGGGAAAACCAGGTCGGCCCCGAAAACGGGGAGACGATGAGGAACGCCGCGCTGTACAGCGACAAGCTGTACGTCGCGACGAGCGACGCGCGGCTGGTCGCGCTCGACGCCCGCACCGGCCGCAAGGTCTGGGACACGACGATCGCGGACGCGGCGAAAGGGTTTGGCAACAGCAGCGGCCCGATCGTGATTCGCGGCAAGGTGGTGCAGGGGCTCAATAGCTGCGATCGCTACCAGCAGGACCGCTGCTTCATCAGCGCCTACGACGCCGAAACCGGCACGCAGCTCTGGAAGTTCCATACCGTCGCCTACAACGGCGAAAAAAACGACGACACCTGGGGCACGCTGCCTGACATGCTGAGAAAGGGCGGCGAGACCTGGATCACGGGCAGCTACGATCCGGATCTCAACCTCACCTACTGGGGCGTGGCGCAGCCGAAGCCATGGGTGGCGGCGAGCCGCGGGCTGAAGACCACCGATCGCGCGCTCTACACGGGTTCGACCGTTGCCTTGAATCCGGATACCGGCGAGCTCGCGTGGTACTTCCAGCATGCACCCGGCGAGTCGCTCGACCTCGACGAGGTGTACGAGCGCGTGCTCGTCGACATCGGCTCGCGCAAGTTCGTCTTCACGATCGGAAAGCCCGGGATTCTCTGGAAGCTGGATCGCCAGAGCGGTGAGTACGTGGGCCACCACGAGACGATCTTCCAGAACGCGTGGGAGCGGATCGACCGGGAGTCGGGTGTGCCGCGGTATCGCGCCGACATCGCCGCGGCCAAGGTGAAGGAATGGGTGGTGGCCTGTCCGAGTACCCAGGGCGGGCACAACTGGCACGCGACGAGCTACCACCCCGGGGCCGGGTTGCTGGTCATCCCCCTCGCGCAGTCGTGCATCGAGATGGCCGGCCAGCTCGTGGAATTCAAGGAAGGATCCGGCGGCACGGCCGGCGATCGCAAGTTCTTCGAGATGCCCGGATCCAACGGCAACATCGGCAAGCTGGCCGCCTACGACGTGAATACGCTGCAGGAGGTCTGGTCGTACCAGCAGCGCTCGCCGTTCCTGACGTCGGCGCTCACGACGGCGGGTGGGCTCGTCTTCGCTGGCGATCTGGATCGGAAGTTCCGCGCCTTCGACGTGAAGAGCGGCAAGGTCCTGTGGGAGACGCGCCTCGGCACCTCCGTCCAGGGATTCCCGGTCTCGTTCAGCGCCGGCGGCAAGCAGTACATTGCCGTGACCACCGGCCTCGGCGGCGGCAGCCCGCGCCAGGTGCCGCTCACCATCGCACCCGAAGTGCATCACCCGCAAACGGGCAACGCGCTCTACGTCTTCTCCCTCGAATAGCCGCGCTTTTCACTGTCACGACACACCGAGGCACTGAGGCATCGAGGTCTCTTTGGTTAAAAACGTTCTCGGTGTCTCGGTGCCTCGGTGTGTCGTATCGGTCAAAGATGCCGCGAAAAGCAAGCTCAGAATCTCAGCAGCCGATTCACTTTGACGATGAACGCGCGGTTCATCAGGTCGGGGAATCGCTGGCCGACGGTGTCTCGCTCGTCGTTGTAGACGATGAAGAGCTCGCTGCCGGGACGATATTCCCACCGAAGCCGCACGTTCGCTGACAGTGAACGTGAATCCGAGTTGTATTGCAGCAAGGCGCTCGTGAACATGTACGGGGTCGCCGTGAACGTGACGCGCGATCCGACGAGCTGGGTCGTGAAGTCTCCCTGGACCAGCGACACCCGGTTCACCGAGTAGGTCGGCTCGAGCGAGAACTTGGCCGTGACGTTGACCTGGCCGCCGGCGAGGCTGAACGCGGTCCGGTCGCCGTTGTAGAACGAACCCTTCTCGAGCGAGACGATCCCCGCGATACGTTTGCGGTTGGCGCGGTTGTACTGGATCAGCGCACTGCCGAAATCGTAGCCGCCGGCCGGCAGCGTGACGCCGCTGCCGATGCGGAACGGCGCGGGCAGGAAGTCATAACTCCTGGTGTAGCCCGCGACGAAACGGTCGGCGTTCTGGAAGTCGATCGCGAACTCGCCCTGTTGATCACGCGTTTCGAGGCGCCCCGTGCCGTTCTCGACGTAGGCCACCGATCCCGCGAAGGAGTACTTGCGCACGACCGTGTTCAGGCGCGGGCGTGGTGAGAATCGCGCTTTGCCGAAGCTGCGCCGCATGTCGGCGCGGCGAACGTAGCCGATGCCTGGCGCAAAGCCGTCGCCGATGACCAGGCGCTCGGCCTGCACACCGTAGCGGTCGCCGTTGTAATCGAGCTGGCCGCGATAGCTCGAGCGACTGCGGCTATTGGGGCGCATGGCGCGGGGGTCGTCTTCGGTGCGTGCCCAGTAGCTGTTGATGCTCAGGCTCTGGAAAAACCCAAGCGTGCTGTCCACCCCGTAGGCGAAGTTGTCCTGCAGGCCCCCGTGCGACGCCTTGCGCCCCGTCACCAGCAGGCCGACGTTGCTGCGGCGGAAGATGTCGCGCTTCACGCGCACTACGGAGAAGTTGGCCGGCGCCGCGGCAGCGGCGTCTTCCTCCCCCGTCTGCATGTTGATGACGCCGAGCGTGTAGCGGCCCACCCGGCCCGTCAGGCGGCCGCCGCCGCGTATCGGCACCGGAAGGCCTCGTTCAAGACCGATCCGCCGGCTGTAGAACAGCATCGGCGTGTCGCTGCTGTTGTTGTTCGCTCCGCCGAAGCTGAACATTCCCTGGTTCTCGAGGAAGAACTCGCGCTTTTCGGGGAAGAACAGGCTGAACCGGGTGAGGTTCACCTGCTGCTGGTCGGCTTCGACCTGCGCGAAGTCGGTGTTGTAGGTGAGATCGACGGTCAGGTTCTGGGTGACGCCGTACTTGGCGTCCACGCCGACGTTGGCCTTGACCTCGTTGCGCACGGAGCCGCCGGCGGTCGCCTCCCCAATGGCGTTGGAAATCGCGTACGGCTTGATGTCGAGATTCCGTGACCCGGCCGGGGCGGCGAGCCCGAGCAGGAGGCCGGCGCTGGATGAATAGTGCACCCCTGGCTGGCCGTACTCCTTCGGCACCTTGTTCAGGAACGACAGCTCGTTCTTGAACCGCGTCGTGCGCACGGCGTTGATGCCCCAGACCTGCTCCGCGCCGGGCTGGTAGCGGATCGACTTGAAGGGCACCGCCATCTCCACTGTCCACCCGCCATCGAAGCGGCCGGCCGCCACGTTCCACACCATGTTGAAGTCGCCGTTGTGGCTGCCGTCGTTGAACGCTTGGCCGTCGCTGCGTCCGCCAAGCGAATTCGACACGAACTGAAACCCGTTGCGGCCGTCGTTGAAGGTATCCACGTAGAGCACGACCACATCGTCGCCGCCCCAGAGGGCGTTGTGGTCGCGCCGCATCTCCTTGGCGACCAGGCGATCCATCTGGCTGTGCCAGCAGCGGAACGTGACGTAGAGGTTGTCGTCGTCGAAGGCGACCCACATCTCGGTCTTTTCGGTGGCGGGGGCGCCGTCCTCCGGCTCGATCTGCACAAAATCCGACGCCGGCTGCAAGGTCCGATACAACGCTTCGTCGAGCCGGCCGTCGATCTTCATCGGCGACGTGACGCGCATCGACTGCACCGTCCGCCGCTCACGCCCCTGCGCGTACGCCGATGACCCCTGGACGATCAGAGTGACGGCAAGCAGGGTGACGCCAGGCTTCAGCACGCAGGATAGGAGTGCCATGCGTTCAGTTGAGAAGGAAGTCCTGAGTATAGCGTGGCGCGCACGGCCGGCCCGCCGGAACGGTTCGCTCGTTTGTGGGATAATCGATCGGACGGGGCGTAGCGCAGCCTGGTAGCGCGCCTGCTTTGGGAGCAGGATGTCGCTGGTTCGAATCCAGTCGCCCCGACCATTTTCCTCACGCCATTCGGGCTGTCATTGACGCCCACGTTCACCTCGCCACCCGGCGCCTGCGAATACCTTCCAGATCGCGTCCAGCAACTGCGATACGAGCTGGCTCCGGGGATTCGCCCCGCCGATTACATGGATCGGCTGCGCCGAGGATGGCGGCGTTTCGGCCCGGTGATCTTCCGCCCGGAGTGCCCGTCGTGCCGGATGTGCCAGTCGCTGCGCGTCCCGGTCAATACATTCCACCCACGCGAGAGCCAGCGGCGGGCGTGGAACAAGAATCAAGGGTCGGTCACCCTTCGCATCGACAGCCCGTCTGTGTCGCCCGAGAAGCTGGACCTGTTCGCGAGATTCCAGCAACACGGACATGAGGTGAAGGGCTGGCCTGCGGACGAGGGCGATCAGCTGGGCCTGATGACCGCGAACCCGTTTCCAACCGAGGAGTGGTGCTATTACGTGGATGACCGGCTGATCGCGGTGGGATACGTGGACGCGCTTCCCGAGGGGCTCTCTGCGATCTACTTCTACCACGACCCTGCGGAGCGGCACCGGTCTCTCGGCGCGTACAACGTGCTGTCGATACTGGCGTCAGCTCGCGAGCGCGGCCTGCCGCATGTCTATCTTGGATACTACGTGGAAGGTTGCCGGTCGCTGGATTACAAGGCGCGGTTCCGCCCTAACGAAGTGTTAGGCGGGCACGGCGGCTGGGAGCCATTCATCCAATAGGAAGGCCGTCCCCGCCGCGTTCTCCTATTGTCCGAGGTCTGTCTCGGACGCCTTCTTCGTCGGCACTCTGAACGTCTTCATCTTCCTGATGAACTCCGGGTACATCGTCTCGGCTCCACCGAGCTTGGCTTCGAAGGGCGTCGTGAACTTGTCGGCAAGCTCGGGATCGTGTCCGGGCAGCGGACTCTGTCCAGGAAGGAAGTTCGGAACCGATCCACGCGGGACCGCGGTTTCCGTCGCTTCTTCGCAGGGATAGGGCTGCATGATGGCGGCGGGATCGTTGACCCACATCATCGTGCTGCGAATGTACGGATCGGTGAGATAGACCGGGTCGTAGATGATCACGGTGGCCTGCAGGTAGTTGCCGATGCGGCGCCACCGCGTGCGCGAGATTGCCTGGTCGCTGTGCATCAAGCCGGTGCGCCGGATGTACGCCTCTTTCTTGTGCGTGGTGGTGACGACGAGATCGTTGCCGTCCCATTCACCGGTCGAGAAGCCGCTCCACGTGTGCGGCGCGTGGGCGGGCGGATTCGGGCGGCCATCCATCCAGATGGTCGTCTCCTGCTCCATCATGTTGACGTGCCCGCGGTAGGCGACGATCTGCTGCGTCGGCTGATCCACGTCTGCCCAGAGCCGTAGCTGCGACAGCGGACCCTCGAGCGAGTAGTCCCAGGCGTGCGGCCGGCAGACCCATTCCGCGACGTCGAACTCCTCGGCCGACCAGCTCTGCCCGCGGGCGCGCGAGCCGTCGGTGATTGGCACGCCCGCGGCGTCGCCGGTCAGACCGCTGCCGTCCTGGTTGCGCGCAAGTGCGCGCCAGTTGCCGCTCAAGTCCACCTGCGCCGCCGCAGGTGGGATCCAGAGTGCACTCATCGCCAACAGAACAACCAGACGTCGGATCATGGCGGGGCTCCTTGACTCGCAGAGAGTAGCGTGGGAGACGGTACGGAACAAGAGGTTTCGTTGACTTGTCTTCGACAGACGTGTTACAAACCGCGCCGACCCTTTCTCAGTCGGCGACCCGCACGTCCAAGGCATTCCGAACGTAGATTCCTTCTTCCAGGAGGTCATGCTCATGGCGCTGACGTTGGCTTCACCCGCACGCATCTGCATCGTGATGCTGCTTCTGGCGCTGCCCGTGGCGGGTCAGGAGACGCGGTTCGTCGCCCACCCGTCCATGAGTGTCTTCGTCACCAGTAGGGGACTCGACGGCGGCAACCTGGGTGGACTTGCCGGAGCCGACTATCACTGCCAGCAACTGGCCGAAGCCGCCGGCAGTCCGAAGACCTTCTACGCCTACCTGAGCAACCGTCCGTCGAACGGCACGACGACACTCCATGCCAGGGATCGCGTTGGCAAGGGTCCGTTCCATAACGCGAAGGGCGTGATGATCGCGCGCGACGTCGCCGAGCTTCACTCGACACCCGACGCCATCAACAAGGAAACCGCGTTGACGGAGAAAGGGGAGGCGGTCGCCAGGCACGACATCCTGACCGGGTCTCAGCCGGACGGCACCGCCTACCCGGATCGGGTCGACGTCAACGACCATACGTGCAACGGCTACACGAGCAACAGCAGGGGCGCCATTCAGCTCGGTCATTCCGATCGTAGCGGCGGCTCGTCGTGGATTTCGGCGCACCTCAGCAAGGGATGCAGCCAGGCCGACCTGGCGTCCACGGGGGGGGCGGGGCAGTTCTACTGCTTCGCGATTGACTAGAAGGGGGCCAGAGGTGCGTATCTACACGGCATTGACCTTTGCGTGGGTCGTCGCTTTCGGCGGCGTCCTCGCCGCGCATCACAGCCAGACCGGCTTCGATCCCAACGGCACGCCCCTGGAGTTGAAGGGCGTCGTCGCCGAGTACCGGTGGCGCAATCCGCACGCCTTGTTATTCTGGGACGTCAAGAACAAGGACGGTAAAGTCGAGCGGTGGGTCGCCGAGTTTGCCTCGGTGACGACAGCGATCTCGCGAGGAATGAACAAGAACACGTTCAAGGTTGGTGAGGAGATCACGGCCACCTGCATCCGCGCGCGCGCGGGCGGGCCGGTGTGCGCGATGCTGAAGAAGGTGCTCAGGGCGGACGGCACTCCCGTCGAGACCGCGGCTCCGGACTGATAGAAAGGGCCTTCATATGCGGAACGTCGTCATCTCGCTTCCCGCGCTGCTGCTCGCGCTGTTGTTCTCGCCCATCCTGCTGGCGCAATCGAGCAGCGCGCCGCCATGGTTGACCTGCCCGCGTTGCCAGAGCCCGGAGGAACGCGCGGCGGCGCGGCGGGCGGTCGACAAGAAGCCGTTCAACCCGCGTGACATCTCGGGCATCTGGGGCGACATGGGCACCGAGCTCAACATCATCCCTCCGCCGTTCACGGCAAAGGGAAAGGAGATGTACGACGCCACCCGCGCGGAGGAAAACGCCGACGGTGTGGCCATCTCCAATTCGAAGGATCCGCTGTTGATCTGCGACCCACTCGGGTATCCGCGATGGTTTGCGTACAACTACGGCTTCCAGTTTGTCGTGCTGCCCGACCGCGTGCTGCAGTTCTTCGAGCTGGGCCACACCTGGCGCGACATCTGGACCGACGGCCGCGCGCTTCCCGACGACCCGCCGCAGCCTCGGTGGCTGGGATACGCCGTGGGCAAGTGGGAGGGCGATACGTTCGTCATCGAATCCACCGGCTACGACGATCGCGCCTGGCTCCAGGAAGATCGCCGCGATCGGCGATGGGGATTCCCGCACACGGATCAATTGCGCGTCGTCGAGCGCTACAGACGCACCAGCTTCGGCACGCTCGACGCCGAGTTGACCATCATCGATCCCCAGATTTTCAAGAAGCCATGGACGACCAAAGCGGTCATCCGCTTGAGCCCGGGCACCGAACTGTGGGAATACATGTGCGTGCCGTCCGAGTCCGAGGCTTTCAACGCCGACAAGATCAGGCCGCAGACCGCGGTCAACAAGTAGGAGCCATCATGCGTCACTGTTCACGGACGACCGCGTTGACCCTGGCGCTCCTCGGCGTGGCGTTCAGCGCCGGCTCACCGGCGCTGGCGCAGCAGCGGGGCACGGGCCCTGGCACGGGCGGCGGCGGGATAAGCGTCATCGCCACCAGACCCCAGATGCCGCATTACGACGAGCCCGGCGACATCGCCAACCTGCCGATGCTCGGGCGCTGGAAGATCAACGTCGCCAAGTCGACCAACAATGGCAGCCGCACCAACTCCGACACGTTCACCTGGATCTTCAGCGTCGAGGGCAACAAGGTCCGCCACGACATCTACGACTCGTATCCGGCGGACAAGCCAAGCCGGTCGTACGCCGTGGTGCTCAACGGCAGCGAGTCTCCCGACCCGCACGCCGCCGGCATTGGCGAAACGATCTCCTGGTGGCCGATCAACCCTTCGCTGTTCTACCGCGAGGTGAAGCAGGACGGCAAGGTGACCCAGCACACCATGTACGGCGTGTCGGCTGACGGCAAAGTGTTGACGTCGCAGTCGTGGTCGCCGACCAACCCCAATCCCCGGGGCATGAGCAATCTCATGTACTTCGAGCGTCAGTGATCAGATAGCACCACCCCGGACGCACTGGCCGGCGAAGTCCTGATAGGATTGCGCGCTGATGTTTCCCAGTTCCGGAGGTGCGACGTGCCGAAGTATCTGATCGAAGTGACCTACATGGCCGAGGGGTGTAAGGGGCTGCTGAAAGACGGCGGCACCAAGCGCAAGCAGGTCGCCGAGCAGGCGCTCATCAGCGCCGGCGCGACGATGGAGCAGTTCTACTTCGCGTTTGGCGATGCAGACGCCTACGTCATGGTGGATGCTCCCGATCACGCGAGCATCCTGGCCGCCTCCCTCACGATCAACTCGAGCGGCTCGGTTCGCTTGAAGACCATCGCCCTCATCACGCCGGAAGAAGTGGATCAGGCGGTGAAGAAGGGCGTGACCTACCGGGCGCCCGGCAGCTAGAAAAGAGGAGGTGAGCGATGACGCTTTCACGCACGATGCTCTGGGCGTCCCTGGCCGTGGGCTGTCTGGCGCTCCAGGCGCCATCGCCGGCCGTCGGCCAGGACGCTCCCGGATTCGTCCGCACGCAACCTGAAAACATGAAGTGGGTGAACGTCGAGGGCGGCCTCGGCGCGCAGCAGGCGATCCTCGAAGGCGATCCGACGAAGCCTGGCCTCTACGTCATCAGGATGAAGTTTCCTCCCGGCGTCATGAGCCGGCCGCACACGCATTCCCAGGATCGTCATGCCGTCGTGCTCACAGGCACCTGGTGGACAGGGACCGGTCCCGACTTCACGCCCGAGACCACCGTGCCCGTGAAGGCCGGCGGCTACATGAAGCATCCGAAAGAGGGCGTGCACTACGACGGCGCCAAGGATGAAGAAGTGATCCTGCAGATCATCGGCATGGGCCCGGTGACCAGTCCACGCATCCGCCCCGCGGACGGCGGCTACGGACCGTCAATCACGCGGTAGCGGTCGGACCCGTGCGATCGCTGCACCTCTGTCAGTGCGATGTCGGCGTCGACTGTCGGTGCGATCCGCGACGGGGGCGCGGCTCCAGCGGTCTGCCCCTCGTCTCTCGCTGGGCGTGCCGAGCCGGCGAGCGGAGGCGAATAGCCGGCGTCGCAGGACGCGAACCGCGCGGTCCGGCTGAAGCCGGACACTACGTACGCTGGGGTGGAGACGCGGATGGCGTGCCCGTACGGGCGTCTCTGCGGATCAGCAGGGCCGCGACGACGTAGGTCGCGACGCCGGACCACCAGGCGGCCGAGATGCCGCGGCTCGAGGAGATCACCACGGCCAGCACCGCGGCGCAGATTGAGGCGGCGCCGTTGATGCCCCACAGCCAGGCCATCAGCGCGGGACGCCGCGCTTCGGCCATCTTCATCGCAATCGGAAACGCCATCCCCATGAAGAACCCGGGAGTGACGACCAGCAGCAACGCGACGGCGATGCGGATCGGCGTCGCCGCGCCATGGAAGTATGCGACGACGCTGGGCGCGATGATCCCGATGACGAGCAGCACGCCGATCAACGAGGCGAACCGCGTCCCGATCGCGCCTTGCATCGACTCAGGCTTCAGATTCCGCGTGGAGTAGCTGCCTGCGCCGCTCGACACCAGGATCCCCGCCAGCACCACCGACAGCGAGAACGTCGGGTGCCCGAGCAGCAGCGTGAGCCGCTGCATCAGCGAGATCTCCACCAGCATGAACGCGACGCCAATGGCGGCAAACGCCAGCGACGGCACGGCATCCTTCCGGATCGCATGCCGATCCTTGATCGCGATCGGCACGACGATGAAGGCGAGCGAGAGGAAGGTGACGAAGCGAAGTAGCCCGTTGAGGAGCGACGAGTCCATCTTGAAGAAGAACGGACGGTCATCGGTGGGCGGCGCCAGGTGCGCGCCGATGCGCTGCACGATCTCGTCGGTCTCGCCCCGGTTGGCCAGCTCGCCGAATGTCGAGTCGGGTGAGCTGGCCGGCGTCAGCGCCACCTCGAACCCCATGCGCCGGCTGACGTCTTCGATCGTCGCCACGTCGGCGTCGCTCAACGGCGACCGCCGCAGCAGCATGGTCGCGACCGAGCTGCGGCCTTCCGGGTCGATGCCGCCCGGAGGTGTCGACACCAGGATCAGGTGCTTGCGCGGGTCCTCGACGCCGACCCGGCGCAGCGCATCGGCCGCCAGCGCCGTCAGCTTGTACACCTCCACGGGATTCTGGTGGTCGTACCACCTCGACACCGACAGCACGCCGTCGTCTGTGAGCTTGCTCCAGAACAGCTCCCAGGCGTCCGCGGTGTAGAGCGTGTTCTCGCTGAGCACGAACGCGCCCGCCGCGGTGGCCGCCCAGGTGTCGATGAGCGAGATCTGGATCAGGTCGAAGCGTGAATCCGACCGCGACAGGTAGCTGCGCGCTTCGTCGTTGACGAAGCGCACGTCAGGACGCCGGTCGAGATGTCCGGTGATGTCGCCGAACCGGCCGTTGACCGCCTCGATGATCGCCTTGTTCATCTCGACGGCCGTCACGTGCCGCTGGCCGAAGGCGATCGCCGACAGCACGTCGCGCCCTCCGCCTGCGCCGACGACGAACACGTCGCCCTTCTTCGTGAGGTAGTGGCCGATGTTGGTGACGTCGTAGCGCAGATGATCGAGCGTCGCGATCTCCCCGTCCCATGTCGTCAGGACCGTTTCGGCCGACGCGTCGATCTGCAAATGGAGTTGCGAGAGGGCAAACGCCGGCTTGAACACCGGGCTGAGCCCCCAGCCGAAAGGACGCTCCTCGCGGGGTGGTCCGACTTCGATCCGCGAGTACGAGTTCCACCGCTCGAACAGCGGCCGCTGCAGGCGATATCCCTTGGCGCGGCGCACCTCGAGGCCTTCGGCGCTGTTGACCGTCAAGGTGTAGGTGCCGCCGAGCGCCACGAGCAACACGGCCAGCGAGGCAGCCGCGCGTCCCGGCGTCCGCGTGAGCGAGGAGCCGGCGCCAAAGAGCACGGCCCCGCAGCCGGCGGCGGCCGCCACCACCAGCACGACGGGTGGGCCGGCGAGTCTTTCAATCAGGAGGATCAGCGCGACGCAGCCGAGCGCCGCGCCCGCGAGGTCGGCCGCATACAGTTGGCTCAGTTGTCGCGGGAACTTGGTCAGCGCCAGCGAGACTGCGACGCCGCTGAAGACAAAGGGGACCGCAATGATGGCGTAGGCGGTCGAAAGGTCGGTCAGTGGCGACGAGAGGCTGGTCAGATCGACCGGCATCCCGAGATGGATCTTGACGCTCCAGACCGCCGTCACCGCGAAGAGCGCGGAGCTGATGGCCAGGGCGGCGCGCAGCCGCTCGGGCGAGAACCACCCCTGAAACAGGTAGACGATCACGGCCCCGAGCGTCATGCCGAACATGGCGATCGAGACGGCGACGAAGGCGAGGTGATACCAGAGCGTGACGCTGAAGATCCGCGTGAGCAGGATCTCGAGCATCAGGGTCGCCATCGCGACCAGAAAGAGGGCAGCATAGTCGCGGGGGCGCGCCGGTGCGGATGAGGTCACGCGCGGTAGTGTACGCGAAGGTCCGCCGGGTCCGCTTCGCGGGACCTGGCCTACTGGAGTCGCGGGGCACGGCCAGCGGCATCAGTTGGAGCAAGCCGTTACAATGTCCTCCGCCATGAAATTTGTGCAATCTTCGCTTCCGTCCAGCCGTTGAGCTCGGATCTGAACGAACGCCCGCAGCACGCGTCGCTCCTTCCCGTCTTTCTGATCGTCCTGGTGGACGTCTTTGGAATGACGCTGGTCATCCCGCTTCTGGCGATTTACGCCGAAACCTTCGGCGCGACGCCCCTCCAGGCCACGCTCCTGGTCACCGTGTTCGCCGCCTGCCAACTGGTCTCTGGACCGCTGCTCGGGCACGCCTCCGACCGCACCGGCCGGAAGCCGATGCTGCTCATCAGCCAGGTGGGGACGTGTATCGGGTTCCTGGTGCTCGCCAGCGCGACCTCGCTCTGGATGGTCTACCTCTCCCGCATCATCGATGGGGTCACCGCCGGCAACCTGTCGCTGGCGCAGGCGTACATCGCGGACAACACGCCGCCCGAGCGCCGCGCGAAGTCGTTCGGGCTGATCGGGATCGCGTTTGGCCTCGGCTTCTTCATCGGACCGGCGGTCACCGGTCTCCTGTCGGCGCGGTACGGCCTCAACGCGCCGATCTACCTGGCCGCGGCCATGTCGGCGTTCAGCATCCTCTGCACCGCGACGCTGCTGAAACCCGGAGGACAGCCTGTGGGGCGCGGCGAGCGAAGTGGCTGGGAGGCCTTGAGCCTCAGGACATACGCGCAATATCTTGCGCGACCCGAGCTGCGCAGCCTGCTCCTTCAGTTTCTGTTCTTCATGCTGTCGTTCTCGGTCTTCATCTCCGGGTTCGCGCTCTTTGCCGAGCGCCGGTTTACCTACGAAGGCCGCCCCTTCGGCCCCCGCGAGATCGGTTTCATCTTCGGCTTCGTCGGCTTCCTCGGCATCATCCTGCAGGGGGGACTCATCGGCCGGCTCGTCGCGCGCTTCGGCGAGGCGAAGCTGGTCTTCGCCGGATTTGTCGCACTGGCTGTGGGCCACTTCGGCCTCGGCCTGGCCTCGTCGGTGACGATGCTGGTGGCCGTGTCGGGGATTGCCTCGTTCGGCCACGGCGTCCTGCGTCCCGCGCTGACGAGCCTGATCACGCGGCAGGCCGATCGTCACGAGCAGGGGGTCGTCCTGGGGATCAGCCAGTCGCTGACCTCGATGGCGTCGATCGTGGCACCGATCGCCGCGGGACTCTTCATCCAGTACGGCATGCTCACGCTGTGGGCCTGGGTCGCGGCGGCCCTGGCCGTCGTTGGCGCCGTGCTGTCGTCCCGGGCGAGCAAAGCGAGTCGAGGGGCGCCGGTTCACGGTCACGCCCTGCCTGCCGATTAGGGGGGCTGGAGGCTTTCCCCGTGAGCCAAAGGCGTGCGACGTGTGTGTTGACGAGTATCGCGGTGCTGCTGCTGGCGGCGCCGATGGCCTTCCTGCAGGCCGAGGGGCCTGCGCCAGCCGAGAGCCTGGGGCGCCTCAAAACAGGCAACGCGCAGTTCGTGGCCGATCCGTCCGTGGCCCTGCCCGTTGACGCGGCAAAGCGGGCCGGCCTCGCGAAGGGACAGGCGCCGTTTGCCACCGTCCTGTCGTGCGCGGACTCACGCGTGCCGCCGGAGATCATCTTTCACGCCGGCCTCGGAGACCTCTTCGTGGTGCGCGCCGCCGGCCATGTCACCGATCGGTCGGTGCTCGCCAGCATCGAGTACGCCGCGGAGCATCTGAACGTCCCGCTGATCGTCGTCATGGGACACGAGATGTGCGGCGCCGTCAAAGCCACCCTCGACACGCCGCGCGGTCAGTCGCTCGGGCCCAACCTGGACTATCTCCTCAAGGCGATTCGCCCAGCTGTGGCGAGAGCCGCCACGGCGCCCGAGAGTCAGAGACTGCGCGCGGCCATCATGGAGAACGTCGAGGAGACCATCAACAGCCTGCTCGGCGACAGTGCCATCCTCAAGCACATGGCCGAAGAGAAACGCATCGGCCTGGTGGGCGGGTACTACGAGCTCGCGAGCGGCCGCGTCCATTTTTCGGCGCTGGTGGACGTGCCGGCTGCTACGTCTTCTTCGCCGGCGGGGCACTAGTGGCGCGTCTCTTTCGAATTGCTACCGGCCGCTCCGTTGTCGCGGCCGGCGGATCACGCTTGGAGGCTTGTTGTGACCATTACTCCAATCAGTCCGCACGGCCCACTAGTATGCGTTGCGTGATGCTGACGCTCGTCGTCGTGCTCGTGGTGGCGGTCGTCGAGGTGCAAGCCCAGGGTCACGGGGCCCCCGCGGCGAAGGCCGCGGCGCATGCTCCTGTGAAGGCCGAGGCGCATCCGCCTGCGAAGGCTGAAGCGCATCCCCCGGCGAAGGCTGGGACGCATCCGCCTGCGAAGGCTGAGGCGCATCCGCCTGCGAAGGCCGGAGCGCCAGCCGCGACCCCGCCGGACGTCGCCACAGTGCTCCAGCGGATCAGCAAGCACGTGGCCGAAGTCACCGACATCAGCAGACCCAGGCATGGGGCCCGGCCCGCACCGGAACCCGAGGCGAAGAAATCACCCAGGCTTCGGGCGCCAGCCCACAGCCGCGCCGCCGAGGCGCAGCCCACGGCACGCGCGCGCGTCGAACTCGACTGGCACACGCCATTGCTCGTCTGGCCGGAAGAGCTCCTTCGACCCTGACGCGCCGATCAGGCTATTGACGCGAGACCGCCGAAGAGCAGGTAGGAGACGATCAGCGTCACCACGATGTTGAACGCCTGACCGCCGAGAAATGCCAGGGCCGGCCGGCCCTCGTCGGTCGTCACGAGTCCGCCGAGCGACGTCTCGAGCCCGATGGAGATGAAGGCCAGCGCAAACCAGATCGTCCTCACGCCGTTCAGGATGCCGCGCGTGCCGGAGACAAGACCCTGGCTGAGCGCAAACGAAAACACGAACGACACGACCATGAACCCGATGACGAACTTCGGGAACCGCTCCCAGATCACCGACAGGCTCGCCTTGGGCTTGTCGGCCGTCTCCTTGCGCATGGCCCACCACACCGTCAGCAGGAACGCCGCGACGCCAATCATCGCGTTCTGCGAGAGCTTCACCACCACCGCGGCGTCGCGCGCGGTGTCGCTCACCATCTCGCCGGCGGCGACGACGGCCGCGCTGGTGTCGAGCGTGCCGCCAAGCCAGGCGCCGGCGACGGCGTCGGGCAGCCCCATCGCCTGTGAGACCCACGGCATGATCACCATCATCGGCATGGCCACGATCAGCACGAGCGACGTCACGTAGGACAGCTTCTTCCGGTCGCCCTGGATGGCGCCGCACGTCGCGATTGCGGCCGAGACGCCGCAAATCGACACGGCCGACGACAGCATCGTCGCCAGCTCGTCGTCGACCCCGAGCTTCTTGCACAGCCAGAAGCAGAAGAACCAGACGCTGAGGACGACGATGAGGGCCTGGACGACGCCGAGCAGGCCGGCATTCACCATCTCGTTGAAGAGGATGCTGGTGCCGAGCACGACGAGGCCGGTCTTGATGTAGTACTCGGTGCGCGCGGCGGCAAGAAGCCAGGCGGGCACCGTCATCACCTGCCGGAGAATCAGTCCGACGATGAGCGCCGTGAGCACGTACTCGAGCCCCCACCTGGAGGCAAAGGCGCTCCCGGCGGCGGCCTGCGCGATGAAGGCCAGCGCGTAGAGCAGCACGAAACCGGCGACGAAGCTCGCCGGCCGGATGCCGAGGAGGATGGCACCAGCGGTGGCCGGCACCAGGACCAGGATGCCCATCTGCAGGGCGGAGACAAGGTTGCCGGCGGAGAAGACGGTGCCGAGGAGTTCCTGCGGCGTAGACCAGGCGAAGCGGGGCAGCGTGGGGTGAACCCCGGCGAGCACGAGCGCGATGACGAAGACCGCGAGGGCGACGGCTATCCAGTCTTCGCTGAACGTTCGTGGGCCGGTGGAAGCGGCCACCGTGGCGGCGTCGCTGGTGGACCGGGGAAGCGTCTCAGTTGCCTGCTCCATGAGAGCAAATCATACAGTAGCATCCTCGCGTTGGCCCGCAGGAAGAGCAGCACTTACAAACGCGAGGGGCGGACCCTGTCTGGTCCGCCGGGCGGGCCTGGGAAGGCTCGCCCCACGGGCGAACGCGGAACCCAGTGGCGCGCGGTCGTCATCGTCGTCGCCGGCCTGCTGATCTATTCAAACAGTCTCTCGTCGCCTTTCCTTTTCGACGACCAGAACTCCATCATCGGCAACACGCAGATCCGGCAGCTCTGGCCGCTGTCGATCCCGTTGTCGCCGCCGCGCGATACGCCTGTGGCCGGTCGTCCGCTGGTCAATCTGTCGTTCGCCATCAATTACGCGGCAGGGGGACTCGACCCGTGGGGTTACCACCTGGGGAACGTGATCATTCACGTGATGGCCGCGCTTGTCTTGTTCGGCCTCGTGCGGCGCGCACTCGCTGGCGCAGGGCTCCAGACCTCCGCCGACCATGCCACGAATATCGCGTTCGTATGCGCACTGCTGTGGCTGGTGCATCCGCTGAACTCGGAGGCGGTGAATTATTTTTCGCAGCGCACCGAATCGATGATGGGGTTGTTCTACCTGTTGACGCTGTA
>CANIBQ010000077.1 GCA_947465645.1 Acidobacteriota bacterium
AAGGCCCCGCCCAGCAAGCACTTATCGGGGATGCGCGCTTCCGAGTCCTTCGGATCTATCGGATCGTGTACCGCCTCGTTGGCGATGGGGAGATTCACCTCCTGACCGTTCATCACCCGTCGCCTTCAACAAATACCTGTGACCGTAGCAAGTGCAGACATGTTTCGGCGACGCGGGGTTGGCGTTAGGCTGCGAACCTCGCAGCGTCGGCCGCGATAGACCGGTCGGCCTACCACCCGTTAGCCACCTTCGATCCCCACGGCATTCGTACGAGGACTAGAATTTGGCCGTGCGGGTTCCCAACGCCGGACGCGCGGTCATCGAACCTGCCAAGGTTCGAGACTATCTGCTGTCCTCAACCCATCCGGTCGGGCGTTTCAAGGCGCGGTTCTTCCTCGGGCTAGGCTTCCAAGCCGACGACTGGGGCGTCTTTGCCCTAGCCCTGCGCGAACAGCACCTGCCGCAGGAGGCCACGCTCGCGGAGATAGATCAGTACGGACGGCGCTTCGTCGTTCGGGCTATTCTTCAGGGACCGGCTGGCGGGGCACTCGTCGTCAGCGTCTGGTTTGTGCGCACGGGTGAGGACTTCGCGCGGTTCGTGACCGCCTATCCAGGAGGCACTACATGACACCGGCGCTGCTCGACATCGTGGTCTTGACCCGCGACTTCCCGGACCAGGGCCTGCGTCGCGGTGACCTCGGCACGGTGGTAGAACTGCATTCGCCTTCCGCGTTCATCGTAGAGTTCGTGGCAGCCTCTGGCGCCACTCAGGCGCTTGTCACCGTGACTCCTTCGGACATTCGCGCCGTAGCCGACGATGACCTCGTGGCGGTTCGGCCAATCTCGGCTCGCGCGTCATAGCCTCGGTGTCTAGCACGGCATGCAGGTGACGGAACCAGTGCTCGGCAGTGCCGCACCTGATGCCTACCGTTAGGCGTCTGGGTGGGGGACCTGAAGATCCTTGCAGATCTTTCGAGCCAGGTACTCGTCGATTTCGTTGTGGCGGGGAATCGTGGAGGCCTTCTTGGCCGGCCGGTTAACGTAGACCGTGTGGCTGCCTCCTTCTCGCAGAAACTCGCACCCGTGTTGTTCCAGGTGCCGAAGGAGATCGCGGCGTTTCACGCAATGACCTTGAACGGCTCGCGAATCACCTCACCGGCTGGGGCATCTTCCAGAGCAAACATCCTGTTCGCTTCGACGACCAAAGTGATCGCCTCGCGCAGGTTTGTCCGGGCTTCCTCGAGCGTGGCGCCCTGCGTGTTGGCGCCAGGTACCTCCTCGACAAAGCCGACGTAACCCTGTGGAACCTTGCGAAACACTGCGGTAAATTGCAGCTCCATTTACAACTCCTGAGCGTATGATACGCCCGTCTGACATTGAGCAATCGGGAAGATATGTAACACCCAGTTGCCCATTCACCAGTGCCTTTCGTTCGTCGACCCGCCCGAGCAGGACCCCACAGAAAAAGAGAGATCAGATGCCATCGTCGACCTCCTCGAGGCCGACGCGATGTTGCTTCAGTGCCGTCGACAGGTAGAGCAGCCGAGTCTTGCACCAAATCGTGCCGGCGTTGATGACACGCTTCATAAGAAAGTAGATAGGCTACTCGAGCGCGGGGAGCGCGCCCGTATAGGCGCACGACCGCATTTCAAGACAGCGGTCTAATAGCGGCGCGGCGGTGTACGCGCAGCATCTGGCCCAAGCGTAGCGATCGGGTCCTTCCAGAGCAGATCGTCCACCGAGTCGAACAGCGGGATGTCGGTCCTGAGCGTCGCGAGGTCGCGAAACAGGAACGCCCGGTCGCGCTCGGCGTTCAGCACCGCCGCGAGCCGCGCAGGATTGGCCGCGTTCACGCCCCACGTCTTCGAATCCGCGGGAATCGCTTCGAGGTGCCCGAACCGCGCGAGCACGGCTGCGGTCGACTTCGCGCCCCACCCAGCCAGCCCCGGGTAGCCGTCGGCGGCATCGCCGACCAGCGCCAGGTAATCCGGTATGGACGCGGGCGGCACGCCGAACTTCGCGATGATGCCGCTCTCGCCGAGGGTCGTTCTCGTCCGGCGGTTCATCTGCACGACACGCGTGCCGCGCACGCACTGGGCGAGGTCCTTGTCAGGGGTGCAGATGATCACGCGCTCGACCCGCGGGTCGAGCGCCGCCCTGGCCGCCGCGGCCGCCAGCGCATCGTCGGCTTCGAACTCCACCATCGGCCACACGACGACGCCACGCTCCCTGAGTCCTTGTTCGAGCAGCGGGAACTGTGCGAACAGATCGGGCTCGATACCGTCGCCGGTCTTGTAGCCAGGCCACATGGCGTTGCGGAACGATTCGATGACGTGATCGGTGGCGACGCCCAGGTGGGTCGCGCCGCCGTCGATCATCGCCCGCACGGAGTTGAGCACGCCGCGAACCGCGGCGACTTCCCGGCCGTCCTTGTCACGCGCCGACGGCAGCGCGTAGTAATGCCGGAACAGCTCGTACGTACCGTCGATTAAGTGGATATCCATCGCAGGACGAGGCTGACCACGCGGCGACGGGCGTTGAGCGCCGGCACTAGCGGATTATAACGGCGGCGCCGCGGAGGGCGTGGCCTGCAACTCTCCCTGCTCCCACGGCGGCAGCACGCGGATCAGCACGGCCAGAATCACGAACGGCAGGACCATGATGATGAGCGCCGGCAACAGGCCTTCGCGCGTGGCGAAGCCCATCTTGTACGTCGTGTAGCCAAGGAGGCTCTTCGAGAACAGCTGGCCACCGATGACGACGTTCCAACGCATGGCGAAGATGCCGATGATCGTCAACACGCCGGCGACGCCGTAGATATGGCGGCGGGCGGCGTCGCCAAATCGCACGACCTGCACGGCCGCCAGCATCAGGATGGGCACGACGGTGCCGAGACAGATCTGGATCACGATGTGCGAGTAGAAGAGCCGGGTCTTGACCATGAAATCGAGCGCCCCGAATGACTCCCCTGCTTCGTAGATCCGGTGGATCAGGTCCAGCATCTCCAGCGAGATATCGATGACGAAGGCGTAGAAGAGATAGCGCGCGATCGTGTCGAGGCACAGCATGTCCACGGGCACGCGCCGGAGCCACGACAGCGCCATGTACAGCAGCATGACCGCCGCGATGCCCGACACCATGGCGGAAAAGATGAAGACGACCGGCATGAGGGGCGAAGACCACCAGGGGTTGGCCTTGATTGAGCCGAAGATGAACCCGACGTACCCGTGCAGGAGGAATGCCGATGGAATGCCGACGATCGTGATGATTCGGCCGATCCGCTCGTCAATCCGAAGCGCCTCTGGACTGATGTCATCCGACCACAGCGTCAGCACGCCGTAGATGGCGCGCTTCACGCCCGTGCTCGCCCGCCAGGCCAGGACCAGGTCTTTCCGGTAGTCGAACCAGATCTCGAGCACGAGGACGCCCATCAGGTACCAGAGATACACGAAGCCGAACATGGCCATCGCCGATTCGGTATGGGGCGTGATGTACATCTCGAGCGAGCGTTCGGGATGGCCGAGGTGCATCTGCAGCGGCAGCGGAGCCACGATGAGAAACGCCAGGGCCGTGAGCAGCGCCAGGCGGTACGTCGGCCGTACCGCGGCGACGTTGAAGACGCGTTCGAGTGACGCGAGGATGAACGCGCCCGCCACCAGCCCTGTGAGGAACGGATAGAGGACGATGAGGACGCTCCACTGGAGCTCGATCTCGTTGGGATAGATGAATCCGAGGACGGGAGGCATGAATACCCTCTAGCGAACCGAGCCGTCGAGGCCGTTGTAATAGACCTTCGACCTGGTCGCCATCTCCGGTTTGAGAACGTGAATCTTGTGCGTCCGGATGAACTCGTGCACGGGGTCCTTCGGGTTCTTCAAGTCCACGAGCTGTCGCGCGCCGGTCGGGCACACCTCGGCGCACGCGGTCGTCAGGCCCTTCGTGATGCGGTGATAACAGAGCGTGCACTTGTCAGCCGTCTGCGTGCGCGGGTCGATGTAGCGGCAGCCGTACGGGCACGCCTGAACGCAGTACCGGCAGCCGAGACAGCGCGTCTTGTCGATGAGCACGACACCATCGGGGCTGTGAAACGTCGCGCCCACCGGGCAGACCTGCGTGCAGGGTGAATCCACGCAGTGGTTGCACATCTTCGGCACGAAGAACGTCTTCATCGTGCTGGTCGGTTCGCCGATGGGCTGGAAACCATCGATGCCGCCGTCCGGCGAGTCGACGAGCGGGTGTTCCAGATCATCGGGGTCCACCCGGTAGCGCTCCACCCACGTGCGGAAGCACCCCTCCTCGTCCGGAACGTCGTTCTCTTCCTTGCACGCGCGGACGCAGTTGCCCGATCCGATGCACTTGTCGATGTCGATGGTCATTCCCCACCAGTGGTCGGTGGCCGCGTAGTTAGGCGCCTGTTCGGCCGCGCCCTTCACGACGTACTCCCACGCGACTGTGGCCGCCCCGGTCAGGAGGATGTATGTGCCTGCGTCCTTGAGAAATTCACGACGGTCCTGATTCATCGCTCGATCCTCGCTATTGGCCGTCGGGCCTGGGACGATGCGGCCTGTGGCAACTGACGCACGGGTCGGTGCCGCTGTGATCGGCCGCCACGATCTGAGGCTGGGTGGACGGCCTCCCGGCCAGTTGCGCGTGGCAACCGAGACAGAGCTGGTCGCCGCCGACGGCATCGACCGGCAAGGACGGATCGCCGACGTGCGACGCGAGCGGTCCGTGGCACGCCTCGCAGCGGATCATGAAATGTCTGTTGTCCTTGACCGGGTCTGCCTCAGGGGGCACGGCGCCCGTCCCGGCGCCCGGAAGGTCATAGGTGCCGCCATGGCATTGTTCGCAGGCCGCGCGGCCCGCGTAGGCGATCGGATGCGCCTTCACGTCGTCGAGCGCGCCGGCGCGATAGAACCCGTAGACGCCGAAGTCCGACGGGAGCGCCAGCCATCGCAGCGCGAGGAAGGCCACGAACCCGAACAGCAGAACCACTCCGGCCCGCAGCACGTGCTGGCTGTGCCGAAAACGATCGCGCATGGGGGGCGGCGTTGCAAGGCATCCGCCACACCGAATCGGGGAACGCGGTCTATAGCGCTCGCGTGTGATTCGGCAATGAGTCGCCGATTTTTTCCACGATGGCGCGGGTTATTCCCCAGCCGCCGACGCACCTGCCGGTCCCGACGGCGCGCCTACTTCTTGTCCATGTCCTCGAGGGCGCGCACGCCCGATCGCATCGCGACCAGCCATGTGGCGATGCTGAGGACGGCAGCGAGGACGAAACTCCCCACCATCAGCACCTCGCGAAGTGTCGAGAGACGAAAACCGCGAAGGCGGCTGAACAGCCAGAGCGACGAGGGCCAGCCGAGCAACCCGATCATGATGATGATGTACAGGACGCCGAGGATCATGAACGCGATCCCGCCGTACGAGCCCGCCGCCTGCGTGGGGTCGGCGCCGAAGCGCGGGTAGCGCGCGCCAAGGCCCGTCGCCAGACCGACCAGCGCGAAGGTCATGAAGCCGATCGCCAGCGCGGCCACCACTTTCAGAAATGGATCGACACCGAGAAACTGGTTCGCGGTGATCGTCAGGATCTCGGTAAACACGAGGATCGGGATGAGCCCGGTCCAGAACTTCGACCAGAGGAAGTCGCGCAGCGACACGGGGGCCGTCCGGATGATCCAGAACGCATTGCCTTCGGCCGACACCGCTGGAAACACGAACCGCACGGCCACCGTCGCGACGACGAACCCGGCGAGGCCGAGGTTGACGAAGGCGTACAGGTTCTTGATGACGTCGCTCATGTAGGGGATGCGGCCCAGGTCGAAAGCCCGGAAATTATAGAGATACAACAGCACGAGCGCCGAGAGCGGCAGGAGCTGCAGCCACTGGCCCACGTCGCGCAGAAAGACCTTGAGATCCTTGACCAGCAACTGCTGACGCACGATCGAGATCGGCAGGGCATGCACGAGGCGATCGATGGTGTGAAAGCGCGTGAACTTCGTGCGCGGCGCCTCCTGAGAACGGCTGTAGCCGGAGAAATGCCAGCGCTCCTGCGCGGCGCCGAGCATCGCCGTGAACGCCAGAGCCGTCGTCCAGAGCGCGGCGCCGTGCAGCCAGTCGAGCCCTCCCTGGAGGGCGGCAAACAGCGACTCCCCTGCCCAGAATGACGGGAGCATCGGGGTGATCGGCGACTGCAGGGTCGCGAAGAAGTCGGTGATGTCGGGGAGCGATTCGACGCGCAGCAGTTGCTCCGGCTGGATGAACCGGAGGAGCAGCACGAGCGCCGCGGCAAACAGCAGGCTCACGAGCATCAGGAGGTCGCGGGCGCGGCGCGCGGGAAATACGTTCACCAGCACCAGCGTCGCGGCGCTGCCCACGGCGACGGGAATAATCGAGAACGGCACGATGGTCAACGCGCCGGTCATGTAGAACCCTGGCGGCGCGCATCGGGCGGCGCCCACGCCGGCCAGCACGGGCGCAACGAAGATCACCACCATCCACGATGCCTGCGCGACGGTGCGCGCGAAGCGCGCCATGAACAGCCGGCGCGCGGCGACGGGTGCGACCATCAGCAGCCGGAGATCGTCGGCGAGAAAGAACGTGGACAGGGACGTGACCACGCCGCTGAAGGCGAGGAATGCGAGAAACGTCAGGAAGAGCCACGACAGCCCGAGCCGCAGCAGGTAGTCGCCGAACTCTTCGTAGGACGAGAGCTGCTCCGTCAGCCAGTACGCACCGGAGAACAGAGCGCCACACACGACGATCGCGACGGCGCCGAAGAGGCAGGCGCGCATGAAGTCGCCGCGCTCGCGCCGCCGCGCCCGATTGCCCGATGCCCACAACTGCGGCAGGAGCAGGAACGGAAAGGGCGGGGTGGTCATACGATCTCGTCGATCTCCTGCAGCCCGCTGCCGCCCGTGAGCTTCAGGAACACAGACGTCAACTGGTCGTCGCCGGTGTCGCCGAGCCGGCGCACCTCGTCGACGGTGCCCTGCGCGATGATGCGCCCCTTCAGGATGATGCTGATCCGGTGGGACATTTCCTCCGCGACTTCGAGCGTATGCGTGCTCATCAGAATGGCGACGCCGCGCTCGCTCATGCGCCGGAAGACGTCCTTGATGAGCCGCGCGCCGCGGGGATCGAGGCCCACCATCGGCTCGTCCACCGCCACGGCACGCGGCCGGTGCAGGAACGCGGCGCTCATCACCAGCCGCTGCTTCATGCCGTGGGAAAAGCTCTCCACCAGCTCGTTCTCCCACTTGCGCAGCTCGAAGAGGTCGAGCATCTCGTGCACCCGGTCCATGACGCCGGTACCGTCGAGTCCGTACAGCCCGCCGTGGAACCGGAGGAATTCGGCGGCCGTGAGCTTCTCGTAGATGAACGGACGATCGGGGATGAAGCCCAGCGAAGCCTTCGCTGCCTCCGGTTCAGCCGCGAGATCGTGACCGTTGACGACGACGCGGCCGGAGGAGGGCCTGAGAAGTCCGGCGATCATGCGAAGCGTGGTCGTCTTGCCGGCGCCGTTTGGCCCGAGGAAGCCGTGAATCTCGCCAGGCTTGACCTCGAGGGTGACGCCATCGACCGCCGTGAACGTGCCGTACTGCTTGACGAGGTCGTACACCGCGATCATCGGTCGCACCGGCAGGCGCCAGCCTGACTGGACGTCGTGTCGAGTGGGAGCGGCGGGAGGGCCACGGCCTCGCGTCCGACCAGGACCGGGTTGGCGTTCGGGTCGAGATCGAGATCGAGAACGGTCAGCTTGAGGCGCCCGATGAGCGGCAGAATCGCCGCCTGCTTGTCGAGGCCTCCGCGCGCCAGTCGTACGTGGGTGGCGTCGGCCGGAAACTGATTCAGTGTCGGGTCGACCGGCAGCCACAGGCCGCGTCCACCGCCCTCGTCGAGGTATACCTCGGGCCAGGCGTGGTAGTAGAAGGCGCCGGTGATCCCGCGCACGTAGACGAGCCCGACCGAGATGCGCGCCGGAATGCCAATCGACCGCGCCATCGCCACGTACAGCGCCGTGTGCTCGTTGCAGTCGCCGACCTTCGTCCGCAGCACTTCTCGCGCGGACGGGAGGCTGACGGTCGGCTTCTTGTCGAGCAGTGCGTTGACGTAGCGGGTCAACTGCTCGACGCGAGCGCGGTCACCTTGCACGCCTCGGACAGCCAGTTCCGCCTCGGCGATAATCTCGGGCGCATCGCTCTCGATGAGCGGCTCGGGTTCGAGATACCGGCGCACGTCCGGATCCGCGGGCCCCGCACGGAGGAGCTTTGCGTCCTGGATCTCGATCGTGCCCGCGCCGATCGTCTGGCCGACACCAGACAGGTCAGGGTTCGCGAGATCGACGCCCTCGAGATTGATGCGCAGGCGTCTGACATCGCGTGAGTCGTCTATCCGCAGCGGCTCTTCCGGGACGACGGCAGACATTTTCAGGAGGTCTGCCTGTACGCGCCCCGGGATGCCCATGGCCTGGGCGCGGTCGGCGGTTTCCCGCACCGTCACCAGGCCCAGCGGACTTTCCTCTTTCACGACGTCGCCGGTGTCGGTCACCCACGACGTGGTGTGCAGACCCTGAAACGTCATCTCCACCCGGAACGCCGGCACGCTGGTGTCGCTGAGACGCACGACCTCGCGGCGTCCGACCTTGACGTCGACCGGCGCGTTTCTCAGCGTGGCGGGATCGAAGATCGTCCACTGGTAGCTCGCGCCGGGCTTGATGCCGCGGCTGGCGAGCACGCGGGAGAGGTTGAGCGCCATCACCGGTGCCTCCGCGAGCTCGCGGCGCTCGGTTCGAGTGCCGCCGGCGGACGTAATAGAGATCTCGAGGATGTGATTCGAGGGGCCTGGTTGGACCGTTCCACTCACCTGGATAGCCCCCGTCCCAGGGTCGAGCGAGAACGCAAATGACTGCAGCGCGAAGCGTTCGTCCACCCGCGCCGTCGTACGCAGCGTGGCCGCCGAATCCTGCCCGAAGAGCAGCATCTGCAGGCGCCCGTCCTCCTGCAGCTCGAACCCCCCGTCCGTGCGGACGGTCTGGCTGACGGTGAAGCCGATTTTTTCGCCGCGGTAATACAGCCCCCGCCAGACCGCCGTCGGACCGTAGCGCGCGAGGTCGGTTGCGAGATTCGCGGGCGATGCCTGGATATAGGTGCGATTGATCAGCACCGCCATCACGGCCACCCAGGCGATCAGCACGGCGTATGACACCGGCCGCGTGAGCGTTCGAGGAAGGGGTCTGAACAATGTCATGTCTGGAGACCGGGCCGGATCGGTTATCGGCCTAAACGGCGAAACGGGTTAGCGCGAACCTGGCCTCGGCGTCGATCCACTGTTCTGCCTGTGTGAACCCGGCCGCGCGACCTTCCGCGAGCACCTGCGCCGCCTCGTACTTGTGCGAGCTCTCCGTCCAGATTGGCTCGTCCTGCTCCAGCGTGACGTTGACGCCGGCCGCGGGAATGACCACGTGCTGGCGGCGCAGGCTGACCAGGTGGGCGTCGACGCGGCGGGCGGGCGCGTTCCAGACCGCCCGGTGGTCGAAGCCGTCCAGATCGAAGTTGCCGCCAAGCTCGTCGTTGATCCGCCGCAGCAGATTGAGGTTGAATGCCGCGGTCACCCGGAGGGGGTCGTTGTAGGCCAGCAGCAGGTCGCGTTCGGGCTTGACCAGGTCGCTGCCGAGCAACAGCGCGTCGCCGCCGCGCAGCTCCCCTCGGATGCGTACGAGCAGGTCGTGGGCGACGGCGGGATCGAAGTTGCCGATATTCGATCCGAGAAACAGCACCATCAGCGATCCGGTGGGATGACGCTGCGTCGCGGCCTGCGCCAGGCCGTCCTCGTACGTCCCGTGATGGGCCAGCACCGACCGGATACCCATCGCCGCCAGCCGATACGTGGCCATGTCCAGGGCCGCGGGGGAGATGTCGATCAACTGCACGAGCGAGAACGGCTCCGCGGCGCTGGTCGCGAAGCTCGCGAGCTTCGCGCCGCTGCCGCATCCAAGCTCCGCCAGGCCGACGGGGCGCGCGAGCGGCCCGAGGATCTCACGCGCATGCCTCGAGAGCATCGCCGTCTCGGCGCGCGTGATGCGATACCACGGCAGCCGGCAGATGGCTTCGAACAGCGCCGAACCGAGCTCGTCGTAGAAATAACGTGACGGAAGTTGGCGCGGCGTCCGCTGCAGCGCCTCGCGCACGTCGGCTGCAAACGTTGCGCCGAGGTCCGCGGACCGTAAAGGTCCGCGCCGCATCGAGTCCAGTTCTGGCCGCATCGTCATTGGCTCTTCACGCAGCGGAATTTCGCGTAGACGTACGGGTAGCGCGGGCGGAACCAGTTGCGGAAACCGGGCCGTACCAGTTCGCGCGCGGTGACGGGCGATGCGCCTTTCATCACGAAGTGGTCGCCGTCGAAAAAGTCGGCCGAGTACTCCGGGTACGATGGCATCGGCTCGAATCCATCGAACGGGGCAAAGACCGTGGACGTCCACTCCCAGCCGTTGCCAACCATGTCGTGCACGCCAAACGCGCTCGCTCCATCAGGATGGGCATCGACCGGCTCGGGATCCCATCTGAGGAAATCGAAATTTCCTGGTGGCCGCCTGCTCATGCCGCCACCCCACGGGTATCGCCGCTCGTGGCCGTCAGAAGTGCCGTAGGCCGCGCGTTGAAATTCCGCCTCGGTCGGCAGCCGCATCCCCCGCCAGTTGGCGTACGCGTGCGCCTCGGCCCAGGTGACGTACACCGGCCACGCCTCTGGCAACGGGACGAATTCGAACATGCCTCGCCACTGCCAGCGTCCTTCGTCCTGATGCCAGAACGATGGATGCCGGATGTCTTCGGCGACCACCCATTCAAAGTCTGCGGGACGCCACCACCGGGAATCGCGATACCCGCCGGCGTCGAGAAACGCCATGAAGTCGGCGTTGGTCACGCCGTAGACGTCGACCGCGAACGGCGCGACGCGCTGGCGATGCGCGGGACGCTCGTTGTCCCACGCAAAGGCGCCGTCGGCCTCCTCGGTTCCCATCGACGTCGTGCCCCCTGGGATATGTCTCTGCCCTGACGGCGCGGTGCTCCGGGCGAGCCGGGGCGGCGCCGTCATGTAGTGCGCCGGCTTCTTCTTCCAGGCGTACGGCAGTTGGTGCCACATGTAGGCCAGCGTTTCCTGGTGCATCTCTTCGTGCTCGAGAATCGTCCAGAGCGCCTGCGCGTTGTGCAGCAGCGGATGGTTGGCGCGCTCGAGATCGGCGCGGGCGATCGCATCCTCGAGCAGTCGCTCGGCGGCGGCGACATAGTCACGCACGACCGCGCGGGATGGCCAGGCCGGGTTTCCCCTGGCCACCGCCGCTGCCTCGGCGTCGGGATCGATCCCTCGCGCGAAGATCGTTTCGAGGCCCTCGTCGACGCCCGCCTGCCCGAGCCCCTTCTTGATCAGCGTGTTCACCGCAAAGGCCGGCAGGTGCCCTTCGTAAAAGACAATCGGGTTGCGCAAGGCGATCGGCCGCTCGTAGTAGGCCGCCTCATCGACCAGGTCGAAGAGCGCCCGGGTGCGCGCGCGCGTCCGGCGGAACCGGTCGAGGACGAGAGATCGCTCGAGGGGCACAGCCTCGATGATACCCGACGCAACTCATAGGGAATCAAGCGCTTACCTTGACTTGCCGCGGATGAGCGCGGTACGCTGGGCGCGTCTCGCATTGTTCATCACGCTCAACGGGGAGCCCTTCGAGCTCGATGCGCCGCTTTCGGTCGCCGACCTCCTGACGAAGCTGGCGATCGATCCGCGGCGCGTGGCTGTCGAGCACAACCTCTCGATCCTCAAACGGCACCTCTTCGCCGATACGCTGGTGAACGACGGTGACCGGATTGAGATCGTGAACTTCGTTGGGGGAGGATAGTCGTGAGGCCATTCGCCGTCACGGGCCACAGAGACACGGAGACACAGAGCCAACCAGAATTGATCTCCGTGCCTCCGTGCCTCCGTGCCTCTGTGGCCTGTCGGGGGTGCCGGCGCCGCGCATAACAGCATGAAGGACACTCCATTCGTCATCGCCGGCCGGACGTTCCAGTCGCGGCTGATCGTCGGCAGCGGCAAGTACCCATCGTTTGCGGTCATGGCGCAGGCGCACCTCGCATCGGGGGCCGACATGGTCACGGTCGCCGTGCGCCGGGTCAACATCTCCGATCGCTCAAAAGAATCGCTGCTCGACTACATCGACACCGACCGGATGTTCATCCTGCCGAACACGGCCGGCTGCTACACCGCCGACGAAGCCATCCGCACCGCGCGCCTCGGACGCGAGGCCGGACTCTCCAACTGGGTGAAGCTCGAGGTCATCGGCGATGAGCGCACCCTCTTTCCGGACAACGAAGCGCTGATCGAAGCGACCGGGGTGCTGGTCAAGGAAGGCTTCATCGTGCTGCCCTACACCAACGACGACCCGATCGCCTGCCGGAAGCTCGAGGACGCGGGAGCGGCCGCGGTCATGCCGCTCGGCGCGCCGATTGGCTCGGGCCTCGGCATCCAGAACGTGAACAACCTCCGCATCATCCGCGAGTTCGCCCGCGTGCCGCTGATCGTGGATGCGGGCGTCGGCACGGCGTCGGATGCGGCGCTGGCGATGGAACTCGGCGCGGACGGCGTCCTGATGAACACCGCCATCGCGGGCGCGCAGGAGCCCGTCGCGATGGCCGAGGCGATGAAACACGCCGTCGTCGCGGGCCGCCTGGCGTGGGGCGCCGGGCGCATTCCGAGAAAGATGTACGCATCGGCCAGCAGCCCGGTCGAGGGCATGGTGGGCCGCTGACACGAATGGCCGACCCGCAGCCGCCGCGGCCGGCGCCCACGCCTCCTCCCGACCGCCACCAGATCGAACGTCTCAATTCCCTCTACGACCTCGATGTGCCGTCGCCGGCGAGTGGCTGGCGCGGCCGGGCCGTGGACCGGCTTCGCTCGATGCTGGCGCGCCTTCTCTTCCGACAGCAGGAATTCAACGCCGCGCTCGTCGACCACATCAACCGCAACACCGTCGTCGGCATCGAGGCCCATCACGCGAGCGCCCGCACGATCGCCTGGGTGGAGGGCACGGTTCACACGACCGCGGAGCGGCTGGAGGGCCAGGTCGCCGGCGCCCTCGACGAGCTGCGCCGATACCACCAGGCGCTGACTGCCCGCGAGCATCGCACCGAGGCGGCGGTGACCATGCTCGCCTCGGCGCACGAGGAGTTGAGATCCTCGCTTGGCGTACTCCACCAGGCCACCCAGAACCTGAAGCGCGAAGTCGCGCGCCTTGCTGAAAACGGCGTGCCAGCGGCCGCAACGCCGGTCGCCGCGGGTGCGGCCCCAGGTGCTGCCGCCATCGCGCCGGCCAACAACCAGCTGGATTCGCTCGACAGCCACAAGTACGTCGGCTTCGAGGATCAGTTCAGGGGGTCGCAGGAGGACATTCGGCAGCGCGTCTCCGAATACCTGGACATCTTCCAGGGTGCGAGCGACGTCCTCGACATCGGGTGCGGACGCGGGGAGTTCCTGTCGCTCCTCCGCGAGCATGGCGTGCGCGCGCGCGGGATCGACGTCAACGGCGCGATGGTGGACGTCTGCCGCCAGCAAGGACTCGACGTCGTGGAAGCCGACGCCCTCGGCTATCTGCGCTCGCAGCCGGATGGATCCCTTGGTGGCATATTTGCGGCGCAGGTCATCGAACACCTCGAGCCGCGCTACCTGACGAGCCTCCTGGACGCCGCGTTCGACAAGCTGCGCCCGGGCGCACCGATCGTGCTCGAAACCATCAACCCGGCCTGCTGGTTTGCGTTCTTCGAGAGCTATCTCCGCGATATCACGCACGTGCGCGCGATCCATCCGGACACGATCAAGTACCTCCTGATCGCCACCGGGTTCCAGCACGCCGATATCCGCTATCGCGCGCCATATCCCGAACATGAGAAGCTGCAGCCGCTCGCTCCCCAGGCGTCCCTTGGCGACTCGGTCGAAACGCTGAACGCCAACGTCGAGAAGATCAACCGGCTGCTGTTCACCTGGCTCGACTACGCGGCGATCGCACGCCGTCCATGATCCTGCTCGCCGGCGCTGCGCGGATCCTTCTCAGCGCATTCCTGGCGTGGTACGTGGGCCACGCGCTCCTCGCGCCAGGCATGACACGCGTCGCCACGATCGCATCCATCTCGATTGCCGGGCTGACCTTCTGGCGTCCTGGTCTTGGATTGCTCCTGTTCACCGGGCTCGCGCCCGCCGGGTCGCTCCTCGCAGCGTCTCCGGTGCGCGCGGCCGAACTGCTGGCATGGAGCTTTCTGCTCGCCTGGCTGCTGCGCGTGTGGGAACCCTTGTCTCGCGAGGGCTGGCCACGCGCGCTCACGTATCCCGCCTTGCTCTATCTCTCTGTCGTCATCACCTCGTGGCTCGCGCTGACGATTGGCGGCGCCGCTGGCATCCAGCCCGCGGCGTGGCCGCAGTTCCTGTTTCAGTCCGTTGCAGCCGACCATCTCGCCCGATCGAGTCCCGAGCCAGAGACCTGGACGCTGTTGCAGAGTGCGACCGGCATCGCGCTGTTTCTCGCGACGGTTGGGCTGACGCGCAACGACCGGCGGCTTGCCCCGGAGCTCGCCCGCGCGCTGGTGCTCTCCGTATCTATCCTCGGACTCGCCTCGATGGCCGAAGTGGTCCGCCAATGGGGACGACACGGGTATGCGACATGGTTTCTGGTGCGGTACTGGAACGGGGAGCGATACAGCCTCCATCTCGCGGATCTCAACGCGGCCGCGTCGCTGTACGTGCTGGCAGGGCTGACTGGCGCCGCGCTCGCCACCTTCGATCGCGTGCAGCGCCGCCTCTGGCTGCCACTGACCGCCGTGATCCTGCCGGCGCTCTGGCTGGCCGGATCGCGCACCGCGGCCATCGCCGCGGCCTTCGTCGGCGCGCTGACGTTCCCACGTGGCATGCGCGAGCGCCGCTGGCATTTCACGCGCCCGCAGCTCGCTCTCGCCACGCTCGCGCTCATCGTCGCCGCCGCAGCCGCCGTCGTGGTCGCCGAACGAAGCCCGGACGAACCTGGCGCGGCACGCTCACTCCGCCTGCGCTTCGATTTCTATGAGACGACGGGCCGGATGTTCGCCTCGGCGCCGGTGTTCGGCGTCGGCGTGGGACGGTATTTCGATCGATCGGCGGCGTTCATGCCGGAGGAGCTTCGCGGCATCTACGGCAACGAGAACGCCCACAATTACTTCGTGCAGCAGTTTGCCGAAGTTGGGCTTGTCGGGGGACTGCTCTTCATCTGGCTCGTTGTTCCGACGATGGTGCGAGGCTGGCGGCACGTCCGCGCAGCGCCGGCCGGAGACGGCGCGCTGGTCGGGCTGTTCGCGGGCTCGGCCGCCTATCTGATCACCTGCGTCACCGGACATCCGCTGCTGGTTCCCGAAGCCGCGCTGCCCTTCTGGGCAGCGTTCGGCGCGTTGAGCGCCACCACGACGCGCGAGACGACCGTCGCCGCGTCAGGGCGTCTGGCGGCGGCGGTGGTCGGCGTCTGTATCGCGGCCACCCTCGGCCAGGCGGTCATCGCCTATTCGCAGACGACGGCGACTCCGGCTGACAGAGGGTTCCACGGGTTCCAAACCACGGAGGATGGGACCCGCTTCAGGTGGATGACGCGGCATGCGGTGACCTACGTGCCGGCCACGCCGGGCTTCGTCACGCTCCAGATGCGCGCCTCCAGCGAGCGAGCGCTCCGCCCCCTGGTGATCGCCGTGGTGATTGATGGGCGGGTGGTGGAACGCCGCGAGATTCGCCCGGAGAGCTGGACGAGGATCGATCTCGGCGTGCGGGATAGGGTGCCGACGCCGTTCCGGCGGATCGACCTGCGTGCGAACGAGGAGTGGACCGAGGAGGTGCAGCTCGGCCGGCGTACTGCACGCCGGCCGATCAGCGCGATGGTTCAGGAAATCACGTGGACGCCATTGGTAGTCGGTAGTCGGTAGTCTCGGCTAGAGCAAGAACACGTGATCGGCCTTGATCCCCTTGAGCGCGTTGCGGCTGTCGACGATCAGCGAGTACCGCTTGACGATCGCCTTGTAGTCGAAGACACCGTGGTTGGTACAGATGACGGCGCAGTCCACGTCGTCGGCCGCGTCGGTCTCCGGCACTGATGTCAGATCGAGGTCGCCGTGCTTCAGCGTCGGGACGTACGGATCGGTGTAGCTGAGGATCGCGCCGAGGCGATGCAGCAGCTCGAGGATGTCGAGCGCTGGCGATTCACGCATGTCGGTGACGTCTTTCTTGTACGCGACGCCGAGCAGGTGGATGCGCGACCCGTTGATGGCCTTCTTCCTCGTGTTGAGCGCCTCGCCGACGCGCTCCACCACGAACGCCGGCATCGAGCCGTTCACATGGCCGGCGAGCTCGATGAAGCGGCATTCGAAGCCGCTCTGCCGCGCCTTCCATGACAGGTAGAACGGATCGATTGGGATGCAGTGTCCTCCGAGGCCGGGCCCCGGGTAGAACGGCATGAAGCCGAACGGCTTCGTGCTGGCGGCATCGATCACTTCCCACACGTTGATGTTCATCCGGTGCGACATCAACGCGATTTCGTTCACCAGGCCGATGTTCACCGCCCGGAACGTGTTCTCGAGCAGTTTCACCATCTCCGCGACCTGGGTCGAGCTCACCCGCACCACGTTGTCGATGATCGAGCCGTACAGATCCGCGGCCAGATCGGTGCTCATCTCATTCACGCCGCCGACCACCTTCGGAATGGTGCGCGTACTGTAGGCGACGTTGCCGGGATCGACACGCTCTGGCGAAAACGCGAGGTGGAAGTCCTTTCCTGCCTTGAGCCCTTGTTCTTCGAGCGCGGGCTGCACGACTTCATCGGTGGTGCCCGGGTAGGTCGTCGATTCCAGGATGATCAACTGGCCCGGCTTCAGGTGCGCCTTGACGGCATCGACGGACTGCACGACGTAGGACAGATCCGGGTCGCGCGTCTTGCGGAGCGGCGTCGGCACGCAGATGTCGATGGCATCCATGTCCTGGAGCGTGGACATGTCGGTCGTCGCGCGCAGGCGTCCGGCCTTCACGCAGGACGCGACGTCCTCGGTCGCGACGTCAAGGATGTAGCTGCGGCCGGCGTTGAGCTCAGTCACCTTCCACGCGTCGACGTCGAAGCCGGTGACGTCGAAGCCTTCCTTGGAGAACTCCACGGCGAGGGGCAAGCCCACGTAGCCGAGGCCGATGACGCCGATTCGTGCCTTGCGATCCCGGATCTTGTCCTTCAGGTTCACCGTATCTCCTGTGGCGAGGCGACGCCGCGAGCCGGCGCCGCCGACAGGCGCGCCAGGTCGGCGTCGACCATCATGGCAATCAACTGCTCGAACGTGACCGTGGGCTCCCACCCAAGCACGCGCCGCGCCTTGCCGGGGTCACCAATCAGATGATCGACTTCAGCGGGGCGGAGGAACGCTGGGTCCATCCGGACGTATTTTTCCCAATCGAGTCCCGCGTGACCGAACGCCGTTTCCACGAGCTCCCGGACCGAATGGCTGATGCCCGTGGCGATAACGTAGTCGTCCGCCTTGTCCTGCTGCAGCATCTGCCACATTGCGCGTACATAGTCTCCGGCAAACCCCCAGTCGCGACAGGCATCAAGGTTGCCAAGAGGGAGATGGTCCGACAGTCCGAGCTTGATCCGGGCGACGCCGTTGGTGACCTTGCGGGTGACGAATTCGATGCCGCGACGGGGCGACTCGTGATTGAACAGGATCCCCGACACCGCGAAGATGCCGTAACTCTCGCGATAGTTCACCGTGATGTAGTGGGCGAACACCTTCGATACGCCGTAGGGGCTGCGCGGATAAAACGGCGTCATCTCGGTTTGCGGCACCTCGCGGACGCGGCCGTACATCTCGCTCGACGAGGCCTGGTAGATCTTGATGCCGGTATCGACCTGCCGGATCGCCTCGAGTACGCGCGTGACTCCCTGCGAGTTGAACTCGCCGGTCAGCATCGGCTGGTCCCACGAGGCGGGCACGAAGGACATCGCGGCCAGGTTGTAGAACTCGTGCGGCCGCACCTCCTGAATGACGCGGACGAGCGAGAGCTGGTCGAGCAGGTCGGCGGTCCGAAGCGTAATCCGGTCACCAAGATGGTCGATCCGCCAGGAATTGGAGGCGCTCAGGCGCCGGACGATGCCGGTGACTTCGTACCCCTTGTCGAGAAGGAGCTCCGCCAGGTACGAGCCGTCCTGCCCGGTGATTCCAGTAACAATTGCGCGTTTAGTCATGCGTTTCCGTTCATTCTATCCGGCGGGCTGCCGCTCGCCCCCAAAGATCGCGCCAGCGCATCCTGCCAGGACGGCATCGTGAATCCCGCGGACGCGAGCTTCCGGTTTGCGAGCGCGCAGAACCGCGGACGCGACGCCTTGAGCACCACCTGCTCCATCGTGACCAGCTCGAGCCGCGGCGTCACGCCGAGCAGCCGCGCCGCTTCCAGCGCCACCTCGTGCCACGTGGCCTGACCGCTGTTGACGCAGTGATACAGGCCGGGTGCCGATCCTGCGTCGACCAGATGCCGCGTCGCCAGCGCGACGTCGTCAACGTAGCTCGGCGAGACGACCCGATCGGTAAAGACCTTCAGGTCGCGCCCCTGCCTCAGACCGTCGACGATCCCGTCGACACTCCCGCGCCGCCCCGTCCAATGCGCTGGAGCGCCGAAGAGGCTCTCCACGCGAAGCACGAATCCGCGCGGCGCATCGAGCGCGAACCACTCGCCAAGCAGCTTCGACAACCCGTAGGTACTGCGCGGCGCCGGCGGCACGCTCTCGCCGTAGGCTTCGCTGGCCGTGCCATCGAACACGAAGTCGGTACTGAAATGCACCAGCACCGCACTGCAGGCTTCGGCCGCGCGCGCGAGGCTGCGCACCGCGAAGCCATTGACCGCCAGCGCGTCGGCGGCGTGAACCTCGGCCCCATCGACGTCGTTGAATGCCGCGCAGTTGATGATGACCGCGGGCGTGGCGCGATCGAGCGTGCGGCGGACCGCGTCCGGGTCGGCGATGTCGAGCTCGGCACGCGTCAACGCCAGCACCCGACGGTCTGCAAAAGCCTGTACGATAGAGGCGCCGAGACGGCCGGCCGCGCCAACCACGACGACGGGGCCCGTCATCGGACTCTATACTGACGCGTCACATCCACCCGCAAACTCCCAATCGTACCATTTACCCGTTTGTAGTCGGTAGTCATGGATACCACCCATATCGATACCGCAGTCGTCGGGGCCGGCGTCACCGGCCTCGCCTCGGCCCTGGCCATCGCGCGGCGCGGCCACACGGTGTGCGTCCTCGAGCGGGAGCCCTGGCCCGGGATGGGCACCAGCTCCCGCAACAGCCAGATCATCCACGCCGGCATCTACTATCCGCCCGGGACGCTCAAGACCAGGCACTGCATCGAGGGCGCCCGGATGCTGTACGCCTTCTGCGCCGAGCACCAGGTGCCTCACGCACGGTGCGGCAAGCTGATCGTGGCGCAGGACGATCACGAGGTCGAGGCGCTGGAAGCGCTCCGCGCGCGCGGAGAAGCCAACGGCGTCACCGGACTGCGGCTGGTCGATCGCGACTTCATTCGCGCGCGCGAACCGCACATCCGCGCCGTCGCCGCGCTGTTCTCACCGAATACCGGCATCGTCGAAGCGGAAGCGCTCGTCCGGGCGTTGACACGGCTGTGCGCCGCCCGTGAGGCGTTCGTCCTTCCCGGCACCGCGCTGATCTCGGTGGGTGAGGGCCCCGAAGGACTCGAGCTCCACACGGGCGCGGAAACGATCGTCGCGCGAAGCGTGGTGAACGCCGCGGGGCTGTATGCCGACGATGTCTCCGCCCTCCTGGGCGGCGAGGCGTTCAGGATCTATCCATGCCGCGGCGAGTACGCTGAGCTGGTGCCGTCAAAGCGGTCGCTGGTGAACTTTCCGGTCTATCCGCTGCCTCACGCGGGCGGCCACTCGCTTGGCGTACACCTCACCAAGACGATCCACGGCAACGTCACGCTCGGACCCACCGTTGGCTATCAGGACCGGAAAGACGACTACGAGAGCGGCCGTATTCCCGTTGACGCCTTCCTTGAACCAGCGAGGGCGCTGCTGCCCGGGTTGCAGCTCGAGGACCTGCGGCTGGGCGGCAGCGGCATCCGTCCCAAGCTTCACCCGCCCGAGGAGTCCTTCGCCGATTTCCTGATCGCCAGGGACAAAAAAAACCCGCGCCTGGTTCAGGCTGCGGGCATTGAATCGCCGGGCCTCACGGCGTGCCTGGCGGTGGGCGAACACGTCGCCGGTCTGGTGGACGAAATTCTCTAGACCGTTTTCCATTTGTGCGTAGTGTCCGGCTTTAGCCGGACCGTCGTGAAAAGCCGACGCCCACAAGGTCCGGCTAAAGCCACAAGGTCCGGCTAAAGCCGGACACTACGTACGAATAGAAACTGCTCTAGGTTGCCGAGCGGAGGTGCATGTAGCAGCGCACCTTGAGGATCCCTCGGGCGAGGATGCGCTTCAGGCGGCGCCGCACGCGCCGGTCGAAGCTTCGCTGGCTGCCCCCGGGGGCGACGTGCGTCGAGTAGTACAGGTAGGCGCTCTCGTGAAAGGCGCGGATGGCTGCCGATCGCGCACGCTTGCTCGAATGCGCCACCCGGTGAATGGCGGTCGCCCCCGGCAGGTACCGCACCTCGTAGCCCGCGACCCGGAGCCGCCGGCAGAGGTCGGCATCCTCCCAGTAGAGGAAGTACCGCTCGTCGAAGCCATCCACCTGCTCGAGCGCGTCCCGTCGCGCCAGCATGCAGGCGCCCGACAGCCAGTCAACGACCATCGAGTCTCCCCCCTCGCGCGCCACGTCGTCGGGCAGGACGACATTGCGCTTGGAGACGGACAGCTCCGGCAGCAGCCGCCGCAGCAGCGTGGTGCGCCCGAACAGACCGGTAAACATGTCTGGATCGCCGCGAGCGCTGCCCTGGACCGAACCATCCGGATTCAGGATCCTCGGGCCGACGATGGCGCACGATGGATAGGCCTCGAGCGCTGCGGTCATCGCCGCCATCGATCCGGCGACGAGTCGGCAATCCGGATTCATGATCAGCACGCGCGGCGCCGTGCCGAGCCGCATGCCCTGGTTGATGCCGCGGGCGAAGCCCACGTTCTCGACATTGGGCACGAGCCTGGCTTCGGGCGCGAACTCGCCAACGATCGCCCCGCTGCCGTCAACCGACGCGTTGTCGACGACAAACGCCTCCCAGGATTGCCCAGCCAGTTCGGCGGCAATCGACTGCAGCGCCCGGCGGAGCTCGCGCCCGGCGTTGTAGTTGACCATCACCACGGTCACGCGCGGAGACGTCATCGCGTCCCCTCGGCCAGGCTGACGTCGAAGCGCTTCTCGCGGATTTTCGTGGAGAGCCACCGGCTGTCGAGCTGGCGTTCAATCGCCTCGGTTGCGACGAGCCTGGCGCGCTGCACCGACGCCCGCTTCCGGAGCATGCGCGGCAACCCCGCCAGCGCCGCTGCCTTGGCGCGGCAGAATGTGCCGAGCAAGCCCAGTCGGGTGAAATGCGCCGCCGCTGCCGCGTTATAAATCAGGTGGCCGGGCAGGGTACGCAGCAGCAGCGACACGGGTGTGTTCTTCAGGTACATCCATTCGAGGTTGCGCTGCCCGTGGAAGACCGCTGACGGACTGACGGTGCCGAGCGTCGCGCTTCCATGGTGCTTCACGACCGCATCGGCCACGTACCTGCAGCGGTAGCCGCGCAGCCGCGCGCGGTACGACAGGTCGACGTCCTCGTGCGACGCAAAGAAATCCTCGTCGAACCCGCCGAGTTCCTCGAATACGGACTTCGGCATCAGGCATGCCGCGCCGCAGACACCAAAGACCTCGCGTGACTCGGCCGCCGCCGCCGCCGGCGCCCCGTGGTGCCGCTTGAATGCACCGCCCCACCGAAGGAGACCGTCTCCCGCGCTGTCGATGGTTCCTGGATCGTGCATGTAGACAACGCGCGATGTCGTCAGCGCGAACCGCGCATCGAGGTCGATGCCCGCTCGAAGGGCGCGCAGCCACCCCGCATCGGCGCGGGTGTCGTTGTTGAGAAACGCCAGGTAGCCGCCAGCGGCCTCGCGCGCACCGGCGTTGTTGCCGCCGGCGAAGCCTCGGTTCTCGCCCAGCGAGACGATGCGCACCCACGGATACGTCGCCCCGACGTACTCGGCCGTGCCGTCGGTGGACGCGTTGTCGACGAGGATCGTCTCACTGACGACGCCTTCCTGCGCGGCGACGGCACGGAGGCAATCGTCGAGATATCGCCGCCCGTTCCACGTGACGATGATGATGGAGACGTCAGGCGGCACGCCGGTAGACCTCGAGCGTGATCCGTGCCGTGCGAGCCCACGTGAACTCGCCCGCTCTCGCAAGGCCGGCCTCGCGCAGCCGCGCGCGCAACGGCTCGTCGTTGACGATCGCCACGATCGCGTCCGTCCATCCGCGGACGTCGAGCGGATCCAGGAGCACGCCGGCATTGCCCAGTACTTCCGGGATGGACGCGGCGTGCGACGCAATCACGGGGGTGCCGCTCGCCATGGCTTCGAGCACCGGAAGGCCGAACCCTTCATACAGCGACGGGTAGACCACGGCGGTCGCAGATCGGTACAGGGCGCGCAGGCGCTCCTCGCTGACGGTGCCCAGGTGAACGAGGGCGTCGGACACGCCCGCGTTCGACGCGATCGCGCGCAGGCCTTCGGTCACGCCCCGATCGACTCCAGCCAGGACCAGCGACAGCGTGGACGATGCGCCGAAGTGCCGCCTCGCCTCGATGACGGCCTCGAGGGCGATGCCGAGGTTGCGGCGTTCGTGAAGGTCGCCGACGTGCAGCACGAAGGGCGTCGCCACGCCCGCGGGAAGGTCGAGGGAATCCCTTTCCCCTGGCGAGAAGCCGCGGTCGACTCCGAGG
>CANIBQ010000078.1 GCA_947465645.1 Acidobacteriota bacterium
AAGCGGATGATGGTGTCCACGAGACCAAGGACGATGTAGTGGCGTTCGCGGAGGACAAAAGCGGGGTCGCCGTCGAGCGCGTGAATCTTGATGCCGGCGCCGTGCGCGTCGCCGAGGAGCCCGCGCCAGCCGTTCTCATCCTGGAGCCGCGATTCCCCCGGTAGCTGCCGCGTGGTTTGCATCCAGGCGACGTCTATGCCCTGGGTGCGGCAGAACTCGAGGAAGTGCTGCCGAGCTGTAGCGTTTCGCAGCAGGGCGGTCGGATCCCAGACCCAGAGGGCGCGCGACGTCTGCGCCTGTGCGGCCAGGCCCCCAACCATGGCCGTCGACAGCACCAGCGCCAGACACAGCCATCTGCGCATCAAAGGGGGCATGCCAGGTAATCGGTCCGAAAGGATGGCAGCTTCAATCGCGACTCAACTGTTGTTGACACGAGCGGAGACTCACCGAAGAATCTGCGTGAGGTTTCCCATGTTATATCGATTGGTCGGCTCGGCCGCGCTTGCAGCGCTCGTGGCGGGTGCGTCTTCAGCGAATGCCCAGGTCCTGATGCAGCGAGACGTCTCGCTCCGCATGGCATTGACGATTGCGCAAACGGCCTCGGCCGAATGCGGCATCGTCACATCGGTGGCTGTGGTCGATCGGGCCGGCCGGCTCAAGGTCTTCCTCCAGGGCGATGGGGCGGCGCCGCACAACATCGAGCTGGCGCGCCGCAAGGCGTATACGGCGCGGACGTTCAGGCAGACGTCGGCCGACTGGGCGAAGCGCACCGAAACGATCAATCCCGGGCAGCGGATGCTGACCGATGTGATCCCGCTCACGGGCGGGGTGCCGATCCTCGTCGGTGAAGAGACGATCGGCGGCATCGGTCTGAGTGGCGCGCCGATGGGTGGCGCGCAGGAAGAGGCGTGCGCCAGGGCCGGCATTGCCAAAGTCGCCGATCAGCTTCGTTAAAGCGGTTCCCGGGGTCAGCGGAGCGGTCCTACCGTCATCTCCACCCACTCGATCAACGCCTGGGCGCGTGCGAGCGCGCCTTTCATCTCGAGCAGTTCCTGCCGTTCGATCGGCTCCATGCCCAGGTTCTGCGAAACCTCGTTGACGAACACCTCGTCTGGCAGCGAGAGCAGGTCTGAGCCTGGCGCGATGGAGGCAGCCAGCAGCGAATCCAGCCGCAGTCGCAGTGTGCTGAGAGCCGCGCTCTCGTCGGTGGTCGCGACTTCGGGCATCGCCTCTACGCGTGCCAGCCGGTACGGCCTGCTCTGATCTTCACTTGTGACGCGAAACTTCACGAGGCCGAGCAGTTCGATGATGTATCGACCGTCGGGCAGCAGTTGGTGCTTCGCGATTCTTCCGGCGCACCCAATCGCAAAGATCGGCGGCCTCCCCTCGTAGTCTGCTTCGAACCCCGGTCGCAGCAGCACCATCCCGATGATGCCGTCGCCCTTCAGCGCGTCGGCCACCATCGCGCGGTAACGCGGCTCGAAGATCATGAGCGGGAGGTCGACGTCTGGAAACAGCACGATGTCCGGAAGCGGAAAGAGGGGAATCACCGACGGGAGGGTCCGGGGGGCTGGCGTCGTGCCTGCGGTGGCGGATTGAGCGCCCGCGGCGCCCGGCAACCACAGCAGGCAGACCAGCCAGACAGCGCACGCGACTATGCCTGGTTTCATCGATGTCCTCCGGAAGGCTGGCTTGCCAGCCGTAGCTCGCCAACGGCGAGCGTAGGTTGGTGCCGGAGGGGGGAATCGAACCCCCATGACCTTGCGGTCACCGGATTTTGAGTCCGGCGCGTCTGCCAGTTTCACCACCCCGGCATCTGGAGTGGTGTTCAGTATAGCGCCGGTAACCCTCTGTTTCCTCCGTGGCATCATGGATGAAATTCGCCGCCAGAGGTAAACGTGAACTACGTGGAACGCGGACTCCTGACTGACCTTCGCCACGCCCTGCTGCACCTGCACAAGACGCTCCTCGACTGGGAGCGCGCCGCGTACGAGCGCATCCATGGACGTGTGTCTGGCAACGCACTTCTGCAGGCGATCATGAACGATCCGCAGTTCGCGTGGCTGCATCCCATGTCTCAGTTGATCGTCACGATCGATGAGACCCTCGAGCACGAGGCGCCAGACCGGCCGGCTGATGTGAGCGGCATTCTGGCGCAGACGCGCCAACTGGTGTCGCCCGATGAGGCCGGCAGCGGCTACGCGAAGCGATATGACGCGGCGCTTCAGGATTCTCCAGACGCGGTGTTCGCCCACCGCGATGTCATGGCATTACTGAAGGGCAGGCGGGAGGAGATACTCCCGTCCCAGCGCCCGCACTGACTCTTACGGGACGCTGAACAGGCGGGGCCACCAGGGGGCGGCCCGCAGGTGTCCGATGATCTCGCCGAGCAGCGGCAGCCAGATCCATCGGGAGGCGCGGGCGCACTCCAGGTAGAGCGAATGCACGTCAACCGTGACGCGGGCCGGCGTCTGGAAGTGCCGGAACGAGGGCCACAGCCGGTTCACCCTCCGGCAGTACTCGCGATACGGTTCGCCCAGCCTCGCTGACAGGTATTCCTCTTCGGCGGGCACGGTGAACATGAAATACGCCGCGGCCAGCACGGCGAGCGCTCCCGCGAACACGATGCTCTTCAGAAAGAGCGCACCCGACAGCACCAGGAGCACGGATCCCAGATACAGCGGATGCCGGCAGAGCGAGTACGGGCCCTCCATGACGGGAACATCGCTCTTGCGGCCGCCGATGTACAGCGTCGCCCAGAACCGCAGTCCCGCGCCCGCGAGAAAGACGAGCCAGGCCACCGCATCGATCGCGACGTCGAGCCAGGAGTCGGGAGCGACGAGCGGATTGGCGAGGATCGTCACGACCGCCGCCGGCGTCAGCAGGACGACGCCGACCGCCCCGCGCCATTTGAAGCGGCGCCGATGGACGACCGACGGTACGTCGACGGGTTCCGAGAGGATTTCGCTGCGGCTCATTCCAGCAGGAATGATACCGGCTATGCGGCCTGCGGTGCTTGGGAGTGCCGTATAGTACGGCCTCCGAGGAGCGCATCAGATGTCGAGGTCGCAGAGAGGGCGGGTCCGGTGGATCCCCCGGTTGATTGCAGTGGCGTGCACAGTGTTCACGTTGGCGTCGGTTCCCGCCGCCGCCCAGGACTCCTTCCGCCAGGACGTTGTCGTCACCGCCGCCGCGTCGCCGGTGGCACTCGGGAGCGTGACGCGGACACTCACGGTCGTCACGCGGGAAGACATCTCGGCGCTCGCCGTCCATAGCGTGGCTGACGTGCTGCGGCTCGTCGCATCGGTCGACGTGCGCGCTCGCGGCGAGCGCGGCTCGCAGACCGACTTCGCCGTCCGCGGCGCGAATTTCGGACAGGTGCTGGTGCTCGTGGACGGCATCCGGCTGAACGACGCACAGTCCGGGCATCACAACGGCGACATCCCGGTGCCGCTCGACGCGATCGAGCGGATCGAGGTCCTGCACGGACCCGGCTCGTCGCTCTTTGGCGCCGACGCCTTTGGCGGCACCATCAACGTGATCACGCGCCGTGAAACGGATCGCGCGTCGGGGAGCATCGAGGTGGGGAGCTTCGGCCTGATCGCGGGGCGAGCCAACGTCGGTGCGTCGCGGGGCAGCGTGCGACAGGTGTTGTCGGCATCGGTCGACAGATCCTCGGGCTTCATGTTCGAGCGCGGGTTCAGGAACGCCGGCGTGAGCTCTCGCACGGCGATTGGCAATCACTCGGACCTGTTCGCCTCGTTCCTGTCGAAGGACTTCGGCGCGAACGGGTTCTACGGGAACGCCCCCTCACACGAGTGGACCAACCAGACGCTCGTCGCGGCCAATCATCGGTTTGACCCGCGCGCGGGATGGCAGCTTGGCGGCGACGTGTCCTACCGGACCCACGGCGATCGCTTCCTCTTCAACGTGCGGACGCCGGGCCTGTTCGAGAACGTGCATCGCACCCACGCGACCCGAGGGGCGCTCAAGGCGTCGCGCGCCTTCGGGCAGGGCACGGTCGTTACCGTCGGCGCCGAAGCCGGCGCCGACTGGATCCGCTCGACCAACCTCGGGGATCACACGACGAAGCGGGTGAGCGGCTTCGGCGAGTGGCGGCGCGCGTTCGGCCCGCGCACGCAGCTCGATGCGAGCCTGCGGGTTGACCGCTACACCGAGTTCGGCTCGGCGTGGAGTCCTGCGGCAGGCATCGGCTGGTGGCCCTCGTCAGCCGTGCGCCTCCGCGCCTCCGCCGGCCGCGCGTTCCGCGTGCCGACGTTTACCGAGCGCTACTACCAGGACCCGGCCAACTTCGCGCGTCCGGAGGTTGGCCCCGAGACGGCCTGGGCGGGCGAGACGGGAGCGGACCTGTTCCTGGCCGGCGGCTGGGCGCTCGGGGCGACGTTGTTCGCACGGCAGGATCACGACGTGATCGACTGGCTGCGGCCCGATGCAACCGTTCGGTGGCGGACCTACAACATCCGCGACGTCGATACCCTTGGGGTGGAGCTGACCGCGAGGAAGACGTTGGCTGGCGGCTCGTTCGTGCAGGTCGGGTACTCGAGCCTCGACCTCAATGCCGCCGCTGTCACGCAGTTGTCGAAGTACGTGCTCGACTACGCACCGCACAGCCTCGCCGCCGCCGCCGCGATTCCGCTGCCCGGCGCGATACGGCTGGCGCCGCGTCTTGAATACAAGCATCGCACGCGGTCAACCGGCGTCAGTGAGTACACCGTGCTCGATCTTCGGGTGAGCAGGGGATTCGGTGCCTACGAGGTCCACGTCGACGGCACGAACCTCTTCGACGCGTCCTATCAGGAAGTGCTGGGCGTCCAGATGCCCGGCGCGGCCGTCAGCGTCTCACTCTCGGCCAGGCTGCGGTAAGGGCTCCTGCTGCGTGAGGCAGTGGATCGTTCCCAGCCCCCACACAAGGTCGACGGCGTGAATCCCGACGATGCGACGACCTGGCATCAGCCCGGCCAGCGTGTTGAGCGCCACGCGGTCGCTGGGATCGTTGAACGTCGGAACCAGCACGGCGCCGTTGGCGATGTAGAAGTTGGCGTAGCTCGCCGGCAGCCGCTCGCCGTTCATGATCACGGGCCTCGGAAAGGGCAGGGGCACCACGTGCAGGGGACCCGTGCCGCTCTCACGCGCCGCGAGCTGCAGCCGGTGCAGGTTGTCCATCGATCGCGCGTGATTCTCGTCGCTCGGGTCGTCCTCGACCGCCACGACCACCGTGTCGCCGCTCACAAACCTCGCCACGTCGTCGATATGGCCGTGCGTATCGTCGCCAACACAGCCTTCGCCGAGCCAGATCGTCCGGCGGATGCCGAGCCACGTGCTGAAAATCTCTTCGTAGTCCTCGCGCGTGAGTCCGGGATTACGCACCTGGACGTCGCTGAGCAGCCACTCCTCGGTAACCAGCATGACGCCGTCGCCGTTGACCTCGATGCCGCCGCCTTCGAGGACAATCCGCTGACCCCCGTCGGCGAGTCGAGGTTCTTCGCGGCGCAGGCGCGTCAACCGCGCCATCGCGGCGCCCACCTCCGCGTCCTGCTGCCAGTTGGGATACTTCGCCCAGGCGTTGAACGCCCAGTTCACGAGGACGACCTCGCCGTCGGAGTCGAGTACTCCCGTGGGCGCTGAATCCCGGAGCCAGACGCGATCGGTCGGGACGCGGTGCAGCGAGACGTGCTTGCGATTGACGGCATGCGCCTCGAGCGCCGTTCGCGCGCTTTCGACCACATCCGCGTTCTGGCAGAGGATTTCAACCGGCTCGTGCTCCGCGAGAGTCCGCGCGATCTCGGCGTAGACCCAGGGAATGGGTCCGAGCTTGCCCGGCCAGTCAGGTTCGTGATGCGGCCAGGCAATCCACGTCGCGCGGTGGGGTTCCCACTCGGCGGGCATTCGGAGACTCATGGCAGTTGGCAGTTGTCGGTTGGCAGTTGTCGGTTGTCAGTTGTCAGTTGTCAGTTGTCGGTTGTCGGTTGTCGGTGGCAACTGATAACTGACAACTGGCAACTAGGTAGTTCCAATGTAGCGATTCAGAATCTGGCCGTACGCGTCGACGCGGCGGTCGCGCAGGAACGGCCAGTTGCGGCGCACCGTCTCGATGAGGGCGGGGTCGCATGTCGCGATGACGATCTCCTCGCCCTCGCCGGCCTCCGCCGCATATCGTCCGAAGGGATCCGAGATGAACGAGTGGCCGAAGAACGTGATGCCGTTTGTGCCCGGCTCGTCTTCATGGCCGATCCGGTTGGGCGACGCGACGTACACGCCGTTGGCGATGGAGTGCGCCCGCTGGATGGTGCGCCACGCGTCAACCTGCGCACGGCCCCATTCGTCCCTCTCCGCCGGATGCCAGCCGATGGCGGTCGGATAAAACAGCACGTCGGCGCCAAGCAGCGTCGTGATCCGCGCCGCCTCGGGGTACCACTGGTCCCAGCAGATCAGCACGCCGATGTTCGCGTAGCGCGTCTTCCACACCTTGAAGCCGTTGGCCTGCCCGGGCGTTTCGCCGTGGAAGTCCATGTGCCCGTCCCCGGGCGTGAAGTAGTACTTTTCGTTGAACAGCGGATCGTCCGGGATGTGCATCTTCCGGTAGGTGCCGAGCAGGCTCCCGTCCGCATCGATCACGGCGGCCGAGTTGCGGTAGATCCCGGCGGTCTGGCGCTCGAAGAGCGGCACGATGATGACGACCGCGAGCTCTTTCGCCAGGCGCTGCATCCGCTCGGTCGTCGGCCCGGGGATGGGTTCGGCTAGGTCGAACCGGTCGCTCTGCTGGGACTTGCAGAAGTACAGCGAGTTGAACAGCTCCTTCAGGCAGATGATCTGCGCCCCTCGCGAGGCGGCGTCGCGAACCAGCCGCTCGGCACGGGCGACGTTGCTGGCGACGTCGGCATCCGCGTGATCCTGGATGATTCCGATCGTGAATGGACTGTTGGCCATGCGTTCCGGAGGCCTGAAGACCTCTGGCTACCGAGCGTACATGAAGTCGTCGCCGTTTGGGAGTTGGTCGTTTGGGGGTTGGGAATTTTGTTTTGACCAGCTAGCATGAGCGGATGCACACCAGGTCGGGGGGGCGGAAGCTCCCGCTCCAAGTGGCGTTGCTTGGCTTCGGAACCGTTGGCGCATCGGTCGCCCGGATCCTGGTCGAGCGGCCGGAGCTTGCCAATCGCATCCAACTGACGCACGTCTTCAACCGCGACGTCGGGCGGAAGCGCGCCGCATGGGTCCCGTCGTCTGTCACCTGGACCGAAAACGTCGATGAGCTCCTTGCGTCGAAGCCCGACGTGGTCGTCGAAGTGATCGGCGGCGTCGATCCGGTTGGCGGGTGGGTCAGACGCGCGCTCGAACAGGGCGCGGCCGTGGTCACGGCGAACAAGCAGTTGCTGGCGGCGCACGGTCCCGAGCTGCTGCACCTGGCGGTCACGCACGGCACGCTGATCCGGTTCGAAGCGGCGGTCGGCGGGGGAGTGCCGCTGATTCACGGCGTGCGCGAGGGACTGGCCGGCGACATCCTCGCTCGCGTCTCCGGCATTCTCAACGGCACGTCGAACTACGTCCTCAGCCGGATGGCCGCCGGCGGCGATGAGCCGATGTCCGCCGTGCTCGACGACGCGCGGCGGCTTGGCTATGCCGAGGCGGATCCGAGTGCGGACATCGACGGCGACGACGCGGGCGCCAAGCTGGTGGTGCTGGCCGGCATCGCCTTCCGCCGTCACATCAGGCTGTCTGACATTCCGAAGCGATCGATTCGGCCGATCTCCGCGGCCGACTTCAGGTACGCGCGCCGGCTGGGCTGCACGATCCGGCAGATTTCGATGGTGGAGGTCAGAGGCGACGGCTTCCACGCGTTTGTCGGGCCCGCGCTCGTCCCACGGGGATCCAACTTCGGTCTCAACATGGGCGCCAACAACGTCGTGACGATCGGCGGCCAGTATGGCGGCGAGAGCAGCTTCAGCGGGGCGGGGGCGGGTGGCCCGGCGACGGCTGTCGCGGTGGTCTCCGACCTGCTGGCTTTGACGCAGCGTGAGCGCGACCTCGGAGAGGAATGGCTGCCCGGCACAGTCGTGCCTCCGCCGGCGCGGCCGTACTATCTGCGATTTGTCGTCCGGGACAGGCCAGGCATCATCGCGTCCATTGCTTCCAAGCTCGCCCGCGAGGGCATCAACCTCGACGCCTTGCTCCAGGAGCCTGGATACCCGAAAGACCACCTCCCGTTCGTCATTACGGTTGAGGACTGCGGGGAATCGGCGCTCAACGCGGCCGTGAAAGAGATCACCACAGAAGACTTTCACGCCGAGCCGCCGCTGGCCCTTCCGATGCTCTTGGGCGACGACGCGCGAACGTGATATCTTTTTTGATTCGTGTCACTTAAGACCAATAGCAAGGCCCTCGCCGGCGACCTGGCGGTGCCCGGATCGACCGCAAATCTGGGTGGGGGATTCGACACGCTCGGCGTCGCGCTTCAGATCTACCTCCGGGCGCGCATCGTCGACGTCAGCGACGACGCCGGCGCGAAGCTGACGGTGGTGAGCAGCACGCCGCCGGTGACCGGACGGAATGCCGTGGAACGCGCCTTCGAGGCGATCGCCCAGAGAACCGGACGCCGCACGCCCTCTGTTCTTGCCGAGATCGTCAGCGACATTCCGATGGCGGCGGGCCTGGGCAGCAGCGCGGCAGCGACCGTGGCGGGCCTGCGGATTTTCGAGCGGGTCACCGGTCCGGTGCCCGACGGCCTGCTCCTCGAGGTGGCGGCATCGCTTGAAGGCCACGCCGACAACGCGGCGCCGGCGCTGCACGGCGGCATGACATCGGTCGTCGATGTCGAGGACGGGGCACCGCAGGTGCTGCGCTGGCACTGGCCGGACGAACTGCGCGTCATCGTGGCGACGCCCTCAACCGGCCTGGCGACGGCCAAGGCGCGCGCGGCGCTGTCGGACGTGATTTCGCGCAAGGACGCCATCTTCAACCTTCAGCGCGTGCTCTCGCTGGTGCACGCGCTGCAGAACGGCGAGTACGACCGGCTGCGCGAGGCGGTTCGAGACAAGTGGCACCAGCCCGCGCGGGCCGCGCTCGTGCCGCAACTCGGCGCGGTGCTCGCGCTCGACGACCGCGAGATCCTGGGAGCATTCCTGTCGGGCGCAGGGCCGTCGGTGGCGCTGCTCGCGCGTCGGGATTTCCCGCGTCTCGAGCAACTCGTGAAATCGGTATACGAGCAGGCCGGCTGTCCCGTGACGGTCCGGACGCTCGGCGTGCACCAGTCCACGGAAGTCGCGGCCGACGCGCTCGCCGCCGCGCACGGGAGAACGGTATGAAATTCGTATCCGGGTTGACGTGTCATCTTTGCGGAGCCTCGTATCCGCCCGAGGCGCTCTGGGTGTGCTCGGAATGTCTTGGGCCGCTCGAAGTGACGTACGACTACCCGGCCATCCGCGGCGTCATGAGCCGAAGCCTGATCGAGTCGCGGCCGCGTTCGCTGTGGCGGTATCGCGAGCTGCTGCCGGTCGAAGAGCCGAAGACCGGTTTCAATTCGGGCTTCACTCCGCTCGTGCGAGCGACGCGGCTTGCGAAAGAGCTGGGGATCGACGAGCTGTACATCAAGGACGACTCCGTCAACCATCCAACGTTCTCGTACAAGGACCGCGTCGTCTCGGTCGCCGCGACCCGCTGCGTCGAGCTCGGCTTTCCGGTGTTTGGCTGCGCGTCCACCGGCAATCTTGCGGGGAGCGTGGCTGCCCATGCCGCACGGCTCGGCCTTCCGTGCTACGTGTTCATCCCCAATGACCTCGAGCCTGCCAAAGTGCTTGGCGCGGCCATCTACGGTCCGCACGTCGTCGCCGTCGAAGGCAACTACGACGACGTGAACCGGCTGTGTACGCAGATCGTCGACCGGTATGGATGGGGATTCGCGAACATCAACCTGCGCAGCTACTACGCCGAAGGCGCCAAGACGATGGGCTTCGAGATTGCGGAGCAGCTCGGATGGCGGTTTCCGGATCACATCGTGTCGCCGGTGGCGGGCGGCACGCTGCTGCCGCGGATCTACAAGGGACTTCGCGAATTCCGCGACATCGGCCTCGTCGACGGACAGCTCCCGAAGATTCACGCCGCGCAGCCGGCGGGATCCGCCCCCGTCATCAAGGCACTCGATGCGGGCCTCGAATTCCCGGAGCCGGTCAAGCCCGACACGATTGCCAAGTCGCTCGCAATCGGCAACCCGGCGGACGGTTTCCAGGTCGTGAAGGTCGTCAAGGAAACCGGTGGCAGTGGCGCGATGGTGAGCGACAGCGAGATCCTCGACGCCGTGACACTTCTGGCGCGGACCGAAGGGATCTTCACCGAGCCGGCCGGAGGCACCACGCTGGCTGCGACGCGCGCGCTCATCAAGCGCGGCGTCATCAAGCCGCATGAGTCAGTCGTCGTCTGCATCACGGGCAACGGCTACAAGACCGCCGAAGTGATGTACGACCGTGTTGACCGGCCGACGCAGATCGGACGCAGCCTCGCCGACTTCGAGCGCGCCATCGGGTCGCAGCTCGGCGCCACGCCTGTTGGCGCCGGCCGCGGCTGAACATGTTTCCCGCCTTTCTGAAACTCGAAGGGAGGCGGGTGATCGTTGTCGGCGGCGGACCCGTGGCCGCCGGCAAGATCGACGGCCTGCTCGCTGCCGGCGCGATCGTCACGGTTGTCGCGCCCGTCATCCGGCCAGAGATCGAGCGGCCGGGGATAACACTCCTCAAGCGTCCATTTGAAAGCGCAGACCTCGACGGGGCCTGGTGGGTGGTGGCGGCGGCGCCTCCGGAGGTCAATCGTCAGGTGCTCCTGGCTGCCGAACCCCGGCGCGTCTTCGTCAATGCGGTGGACGATCCTCCGAACGCTACGGCCTACCTGGGCGGCGTCGTCTGCAGGAGCGGCGTGACCATCGCCATCTCCACCGATGGCCGTGCGCCGGCGCTGTCGGGGTTGCTTCGCGAGGCGCTGGATGCGTGGCTGCCGGCGGATCTCGACGAATGGATGGCCGTGTCAGACGCCGCCCGCCGGGCGTGGCGGGAGGGACGCGTGCCGATGTCGGAACGGCGCCCCCAACTGCTCGAAGCGCTGAACCGGCTGTACGCCGACAAGGCCTGAGAATTCTTTGACAGATTGGCCCAAATTCCCTAGAATCCTGAGCATCGTGTTGTTCAACTGCTGCCAGGCCTGCGTGCGTTGTTGCACCTGTACCAGGACCTTCAGGGTCCCGCGCTAACGGTCCGGTTGTGTGAGTAGATAGCTAGTCAACACGAACAGCGATCGAAGCCCGGGACATCCCGGGCTTTTTTACTTTATGGCTCCAGGACGCGTTTCTCTCGTCGGCGCCGGACCAGGCGATTCGGAGCTCTGGACGATCCGCGCGGTGCGCAGGGTCGAGGAGGCGGATCTCGTCCTGTACGACGCGCTCGTGGACGCCGACGCCCTGCGGATGCTGACGCGCGCGCAGTGCTTCTCCGTCGGCAAGCGGGCGCGGCGCGACAGCGTGCCCCAGGAGACGATCAACCGCCTGATGATCCGCGCCGCGAAACAGGGCAAGAAGGTCGTTCGTCTGAAGGGCGGCGATCCCTTCGTGTTCGGCCGTGGCGCCGAGGAAGCCCTGGCGCTCGTGGCCGCGGGCATTCCGTTCGAAGTCGTGCCCGGCGTGACGACCGCGGTTGCGGCGGCGGAGCTGGCGGGGATTCCGGTCACGCATCGCGGCGTGGCGTCGGCGTTCCTGGTGATGGCCGGGCACAACTCGGACGCGATCGAGAATACGCTCCAGTCGGTGCGGCCAAACAGCTTCTCGCTCGTGATGATGATGGGTATTGGGGCGCGCGGCGAGCTGGCCTCGCGGCTGATGGCCCACGGGTGGGGGCGCGAGACGCCCGCGGCTCTCATCTGCAGCGCCTCCAGGCCCGATGAATGGGTGTGGACGGGGCTTCTGTCGGAGGTCGGCGCCGCGGCGCCGCCCGAGGGAGCCGCCGGCGTGATGGTGATCGGGGAAGTCGTTCACATCCGCGCAGCGCTAAAGATGCAGGGCGGGTTAGACATGCGGCGCGGACCTTCCCGGTCCGCGGGAGTAGAGAAGCCAGGGGTGATGTATGGCCGTCGTTGATCAGGCTCAGGCAGTAGGGCGCGAGCGTCCCGCGTTTGGCGACAAGCGCGACATCGACGAGTTCGTCGACGTGCTCGGCAAGTACGAGCGAGGCGAGATTTCCCCCGACGACTGGCGCCGCTTCCGTCTGCTGCGCGGCACTTACGGCCAGCGTCAGGACGACGTGCAGATGATGCGGATCAAGATTCCGCAGGGCATCGTCACCGGCCAGCAGCTTCGCGCGCTTGGCGACGTGTCGGAGAAGTATTCACGCGGCTTCGGCCACATCACCACGCGTCAGAACATCCAGTATCACTTCGTGCTCCTGAAGGACGCCGAGCACGCCATGCGCGACCTCGAACAGGTCGGCATGACCACACGCGAGGCGTGCGGCAACTCGGTGCGCAACATCACCTCGTGCCCTTATGCGGGCGTCGCGCACGACGAAGTTTTCGACATCACGCCCTACGCCGAAGCGATGACCCGATACTTCCTGGGACATCCGCTCGCGGGCGTCCTGCCGCGCAAGTTCAAGATCGCGTTCGAAGGATGCCCCAAGGATCACGCGCTGGCGTCGATCCACGACCTGGGCTGGTTCGCGCGCATCGTCGACGGCCGGCGCGGTTTCCGCCTGACCATCGCGGGCGGCACGTCTATCCTGCCGACCTCCGGATACCTGCTCTACGACTTTCTGCCAGAGGAGAAGATTCTCGAGGTTGCCGAAGCGATCGTGCGCGTGTACCACCGGTGTGGCGACTACCAGCACCGGCAGCGCAACCGCATGAAGTTCCTCATCCGCCAGCTTGGCTGGGACGGCTGGCGCGCGAAGTACGACGAGGCGCTGGCGGAAGTCCGCGCCGAAGGCGGCGTGCCCTTCAGGCTGACGTCCCAGGCGCTCCAGCCGGAGCAGGCGCCCGACTGGGCTCCCGCGTCGGCGCCGTCCATCGATGACGTGAAGCGCAAGGCGGCGAGCGTGGAAGTGCACGGCCCGGGGATTTTGCCCGGCACGGTGAAGCTGCAGACGTTTTCGGATTCGTATCTGAGCTGGATGCATACCAACGTCGGCCTCCAGCGTCAGGGCGGCTTCGTGCACGTCACCGTGCGGTTGCCGCTCGGCGACATGACCGCTGGACAGATGCACGTGCTCGCGGACCTCGCGGAAGCCTACAGCGACGGCACCGCCCGTCTCACCATCGAGCAGAACGTGCTCTTCCGGTGGGTCAAGATCGGCTCGCTCGAGGGGCTCTACCAGCGCCTCCAGGCCGCGGGGCTTGGCGCGGCGGGGGCCAACACCCTCGCCGACGTCGTGAGCTGCCCTGGCGCGGAGAGCTGCCGCCTCGCCGTGACGCAGTCGCGCGGATTGGGGCGCATCCTGACCGAGCACCTGGACGCCCACCCGGAGTTCGTGACGCTGGTTGAGAACGGCGACATCAAGATCAGCGGGTGCCCGAACGGATGCGGCCAGCATCACATCGCGGCGATCGGATTCCAGGGCAGTGTTCGCAAGGTTGGAGACCAGGCCGTACCCCAGTACTTCGTCATGGTCGGCGGAGGCAGCACAGAGACCGGCGCCCAGTTCGGACGGGTCGTCTCGAAGATACCGGTGCGGCGTCTCACGACGGCCATCGACCGCCTGTTGACCCTCTACCAGGGGAAGCGGGAGCCCGGCGAATCGCTTGGCGCTTTCTACAGGCGCGTGCCGGCGACGCTGGCCACCGAGGCGCTGAAAGATCTCGCGCAGTTGCTGCCCGCGGAAACGACGACCGACGACCTCATCGACCTTGGCGAAACGCAACGGTTCGAAACGGTCGTGATGGAAGGCGAGTGCGCCAGCTGAGTTCAAGCTCGGCGATGACGGCCTTGGGCTGAAGCGCACGCCGCAACTCCACGACGTAAACTCACACGTGGTCAAATTCGAGTCCCTGGACCCCGAGATCCTCGGGGTCCTGGGCAAGAAGGTGAGCGAGCTCGGACTCAAGCTCGAGGGTTCGCCCGTCGAAGGCTACGTCCGCGACCTGTACAAAGAGCTCGATCGCCGCGGGTTCAAGAAGTTCAGGCCCGTCTGCTACCTCACCGATGAATGGGGGTGCCCCGACCAGCAGCCGGTACTGGGCATCCCTTTTTACCTCGCCGATCCCAAGCTGCGGCGCCTGGAGAAGGCGGTCGACGCGCTCGAGAGCGAGCGCCAGATCATGATGTACATGCGCCACGAGGCGGGGCATGTCTTCAACTACGCGTATCGCCTCTACACCACGCCGGAGTGGCGGACGCTCTTTGGTCCCTTCTTCCGTTCCTATCGCGACGAGTACAAGCCCATCCCATTCAGCAAGGACTTCGTCCGCCACATCGAGGGGTGGTACGCGCAGAAGCATCCGGACGAAGACTTTGCCGAGACGTTCGCGGTGTGGCTCACCCCGCGCAGCGCCTGGCGGCGGCAATACAAGGGGACGCCGGCGATCAAGAAGTTGCGCTACGTCGAACGGATGGCGAAAAAGCTTGCCGACGTCGATCCCATCGTCAACACGGGCGAGGTCGACATCACCCCGGATGACATCGGCGAGACCGTCGAGCAGTTCTACGAGAAGGCGTCCCAGGAGCGGCAGGCCCGCATCGACATCGCCCTCGACGTCCACCTCGGGCAGATCTTTTTGACCCGCAGGCGAAAGGAATCGAAACCCGCGGCCGATATTATCAGCAGGCACACCCCGGAGCTGGTGGAGAAGATCACCTACTGGACGGGTGTGAGGCGTCCGATTGTCCGCGGACTGATCGATTCAATCTGCCGGACGTGCGAGCGGATGAAACTCTGGGGTGAAATCGGCGAAGAAGCGCGCTATCTTGTGGAGGTCACGGCGCTGGCCACAACACTTGCGATGAACTTTCTGACGCGGGGACGATTCGAGACGTAATGAGCAAGCTCAAAATTCTGGTTCTCTACGATCGGGTTCTCGTTGACGAGGACGAGGAGCCGGCCGCCGGCACCGACAAGTCGCCCGTCGTCCGCACGCTGGACAAGAAAGAGGTCGAGCAGGAGGTCGCCGAGGCGCTCGTCAAGCTGGGCCACGAGCCGGTGATGTACGAGCTGGATGGCACCCAGAAAAGCCTGCTCGGACTGGGAAAGGCTGATTGCGACCTGGTCTTCAATCTCGTCGAGTCTTTCGCAGACGATGACACCGCCGACTTCAAGATCGCGGCGTTTCTGGAGCTGCTCGGAAAGAAATACACGGGCGCTGGCACCCACGGCCTGTTGCTGGCGCAGGACAAGGCGGTGGCCAAGAAGATCTTCGCATTCCACGGCATTCACACGCCGACGTTTGCCCAGAGCTTCCGGGGCCGTCTCGACTTCTCGCACGACCTGCACTTTCCGGTCATCGTCAAGCCGGCACGCGAAGACGGCTCGATCGGCATCGAATTCAGCGCCGTCGTCAACTCGATCCGCGAGCTGATGGAGCGCATCGACTGGCTGCATTCCAACTTCGACTCGCCGGTGCTCATCGAGGAATACATCGACGGCCGCGAGATGTACGTCGGGGTGATCGGCAACGACAACCCCGAGGCGCTTCCGGTCATCGAGCTCGACCTGTCGAAGCTTCCCGAAGGCACGCCAAAGATTGCGGCGGCCGAGGTGAAGTGGGGCAAGGGCACGAAAGCCTACCGCGACACCAAGTCGGCGATCGCGACCGACCTGCCCGATGAGATTGTGGCCGCGCTGCAGCAGACCGCCGTGGCGGCGTTTCAGGCGCTGGAGCTTCGAGACTACGGCCGCGTTGACATGCGGCTGCAGGCTGACGGAAACGTCCACGTGATCGAGGTCAATCCCAATCCCTGGCTCAGCTCACGCGCTGAGTTTGCGATGGCCGCGCGCAAGGCGGGCCGGACCTATTCGCAGCTTGTCGAAGAGATCGTCGAGCTCGCGACCGCGAGAGCTACCTGATCTCCCACAGATAGAGCGTTCGCGTCGTTCCCGCCTGATCCCTGAACGTGTCCACGTATTCGGGCTCCCAGTCGCCCATGGCGAAGCTGTGGGAGACGATCTTCGCTCCCTTCGGGAGCTGTCTCGTCAGGATTGGGCGCAGTTTCACGTTGATCGCCGAGATCATATAGAGCGTCACCACGGTGGCATCCGACACATCGGTCTCGAGCGCGTCCTGCAGCCTGAACGTGACCAGCTTGTCGACGCCCGCTCGCTTCGCGTTGGCTTCGGCCTCGTAGATTCGAGCGGGATCGATGTCGACGCCGACGCCCCTCGCCCCGAATTTCTGCGCTGCGGCAATGACGATGCGTCCGTCTCCACATCCGAGGTCGTAGACCACATCACGTGACGTGACCTTGGCGAGCGCCAGCATGCGGTCGACGACGTCGGGTGGCGTTGACACGTAGGGAGCCCTGGGGACGACCGGGAAGGCCTGGGTCAGGAGCCACACGAGGAGGAGGCCGGCCAGACGCATCGGGTGGATTGTACTCTGCAGCGGACAGTTGCCGGAGCGTCGTGAGATTGTGTGAAGGCCCGTTACAACCCTCAGAAAATCCGGGGGTTACAGGTCGTCCGGGCTGCTGCGCAGATGTGCGGTGGCGGCGGTCAACGGTCAAATGGCCGGGTTGAAATGCCCAAACAGGCCGTTTTCCGGCCGTTTTTGGTGGATTCAATGGGGCGAGTGAGCTATACTCGTGAGTGCACTGCCCGGCGCGAGACCGGTCCTACCAGCAACCTTCCTGCAAACGGGGGAAACGTGACATTCCAGGTCGGCGACAAGGTCATCTACCCGAACCACGGGCTCGGTATCGTCGAACGCATCGAAGAAAAAACCATTCTTGGTACCACCTGCGGCTTCTTTCATCTGCGGATCGTGTCGAATGACACCACAGTGCTCGTTCCGGTTGCCAACGTTGACGGCGTAGGCCTTCGCAAGGCGATCAGCGACGAGGAGGTCGAGCGGCTGTTCGGCCTTCTGGGTGACGGCAAGATCGACAACCACCAGAACTGGAAGGGTCGCTTCAAAGACAATTCCGACAAGATGCGCACCGGCTCGATTTACGACATGGCCGACGTGCTCAAGAGCCTCACTTTTCTGAGTAAGTCAAAGAGCCTGTCGTTTCGCGAGAAGCGGATGCTCGATCGCGCCAAAGCGCTCATCATCTCCGAGATTTCAGAGGTCATGCGCGAGAAGGCGCTCGAAGTCGAGGGCAAGGTCGATAGCGCCCTCGAAAAGTGTTTCATGGTGAAAGCGCGCAACATGGCCCGCACGGCGGCCCGCGCCAAGGTCACCAAGCCAGTCAAGGCGGCTGCGATGGTTGCCGCCGCCGTCGCGCCGCGCCGAGCCGCGCGCGCGTCGTAAGCGTCGCCCTTGCCTTAGCCTTCTTCGCCGCCCGGGTGACGTGTTCACCCGGGCTTTTTTCATGCTCGCCGCCCTTCGTTCAATCGTCGCCTACCTTGTCGCGCTGCTGTACATCGCTGTCGCCGGTCCCCTCGGCCTCGTCTTCGGGGTCGTATTTCGCTGGAAGCGGGGGATGTACGTGCTCGGCCACCTGGGCGTCTGGCTAGCCCTGACGCTGACCGGAATCCGCTACAAGGTGACGGGACGCGAAAACATCCCGTCGGATGCGGCCGTGTTCTGCGCGAACCACGAAAGCAACGTCGATCCGCCGGTGCTTTTCCGTGCGTTGCACCCCCGGCTTCACATTCTCTACAAGGCTGAGCTGCACAAGTTCCCGATCATGGGGGCGGTATTCGATGTGGGCGGTTTTGTGCCCGTCGATCGCGGCGACCCTGAGAAGGCGAAGGCGTCCATTTCCCGGGGCGCAGCGTCGCTGCGCGCCGGGAATTCGTTCCTCATCTTTCCCGAGGGCACCCGGAGCCGCACCGGCGAACTGCTGCCGTTCAAGAAGGGCGGCTTCATCATGGCGATCGAGGCGCAGGCGCCCATCGTCCCCGTGGCCGTCCAGGGGGGGCGGGCGTCGATGCGAAAGGGCAGCGCCATCGTTCGCCCGGTGCGGGTCGGCATCAGGATTGGCAAGCCGATTCCGACAGATGGATTGACCATCGACGACCGGGACGCCCTGATCGCGCTGGTCCGGTCGGAGATGCAGAAACTGCTGGAAGAAGGGCCCGTTTGGGCGTAACGCAGGCCCAGTGCGCATGCGGAGGCGATTCAGCGTCAGCCTGATCGCCCTGGTCGCTCCGCGGCGCTCTTCGCCCAGGGCGACCCGCCTGCAACCGCAGCAGCCAATCTTCCGCGCCGGTGCCAACTACGTACGGGTCGACATGTATGCCACCCGCAGGATTCAAGATCGTCCCGTAGCGCTGGCTCCCGGCCCATTGCCGTACGTGGCGCGGCTCGCCCCCACAGCCTAGTTCCCCCCGACGGAGAAGGTCAGCGCCCAGGGTGTGAGGGGGGCGCCGTCGAACATCGTGATCCCTTCGAGCAACTCCACCTTCACCGTACCAAAGCGCTCCAGAGGCTGCGCGAACCTGATCTGGATTGAATTGTTTCCGGCGTCGTAGGTCTGCTGCAGCTCGATCGGTTCCGTGCGACCGGCGTACGACGCACGGATATTCCCGGCGAGCGATGCGGGAGCCAGTCCGCGGGAGAACTGCACGCGCACGGTGGTCGTGCCGGGAACGCCGGTCTCTTCGGCGGTGGGGGTGCTGAAGATGACCGTGCCCGGCTGAAGCGGCACCGCCGGCATGGCCTCTTCGTCGGCCGGCGCTTCCGCCTTCGGCTGGGTCGCGGTGGCGATCGTCGTGGCGGCGATGCTGACGAGGCCCTTGTCGATGCTGACGGTGCCGGACACCTGCAGCCACCGTCCGGTATCGACCCGGGCATCGACATTGAGGTCGAATCGCTGGCCGCGTGGCCTGAGGCCGGTCACCCACACGGCTGTATCGACCGACCGAATGACGAAGTCGTACCTGCTGACTCCCGGCGCGTTCGGCAGATCCGCAAACAGGTTACGCCCGCGGAATTCTCCGACGACCGTGACTTTCTGGCCGTCGAATCGCCAGGGCTGCAGCGCCAGGCCGCGGACCGTTGCCGACGTCGCCAGTTGCGCACCGGCGACGCCGGTGACGCTCAGCAACAGGTCCTCGCCGGGCTGCGGCCAGCGCTCAGGGTCGCGCGCGCCGTCATCATTCGCCAGCCGGGGATCGCCTGCCTCGAGACGACCGACGTCGATCATGGTGCCGCGCACCTCCACCATCCCGGTCATCGTCTTGTTGTCGCCGAGCCGTACGCGGATGTCGCGTTCGCCGCCACGCAGCATCACGGCGCCACCGTTCTCGACGAACTCGCCGTGCACGAGCACGTTCTGCAGGTGGAAGTAGCGTGGAAACTGCCGGAGCGCGTCAATCGTTGTCGGACGGCGCGCAGGCGTTTGGGCCGTGGCGACGGCAACGAGCAGGAGTAGGGAGCCGGAAAGAAACAGGCGCCTCACATGACTATTCTACTTTGCGCATCGCCATGCGGGCGACGATCAGCGCCAGGCCGAAGAAGAGCGCGCTGCTGGCCAGTTGGCCCACCATCGTTTCCTCGCGAAAATTGGCAAACAGGTCGCCCACGGCCTGCAACGGGGCAATCGTATTGGTCCCGACGAGGATGGCGAAAAGAATCCCGGCGATCGAGCCGCCGGCAATCAACCCCGAGCTGAAGAGCGTCCCGGCGCTGACGTCGGACTCCTGGGCACCGCCGGTCCTGCGCTCGACCCACCACCGCACGACGCCGCCCACGAAAATGGGCGCCGTCGTCGCAATAGGCAGGTAGAGACCCACCGCAAACGAGAGGGAGTGGATCCCGCACAGTTCGAGGGTCACGGCGACGAAGATGCCGACCAGCACCAGGCCCCAGGGCAGGTTCTGATTGAGCAGGCCGGTGATGATCGTCGACATCAGCGTGGCCTGCGGCGCGGGTACCGCCTGCGAGCCGATGCCGAACACCTGGTGCATGTACAGGGTCGTCATGCCGATGATCAGACCCGACGTCAGCACACCGATGATCAGCCCGAGCTGCTGATAGAGCGGCGTCGCGCCGACGATGTACCCCGTCTTCAGATCCTGCGATGTGGTCCCCGCATTCGCCGAGGCGATGCAGACGATGGCGCCGACGCAGAGGGCGATGGGGGCGTAGATGTCGCCCGTCCACCCGAGCGCCACAAACAGCAGGCACGTCAGGATCAGGGTCGCGATCGTCATTCCCGAAATGGGGTTCGACGACGATCCGATAAGGCCGGTGATGCGCGACGAGACGGTGGCGAAGAAGAACCCAAAGATCAGAATCAGGACGGCGGCGACGACGTTGCCCTGCGTGGGGAGCCCGGGACCCACCACCATGAAGAGGGCCAGCAGTACCGAGCCGCCGAGCACGACCTTCATCGGAAGGTCACGTTCGGTGCGAAGCGGAACCGGCGCCGCACCCATGCCGGCTGACAGGTCGCGGATGCTGCCACGGGCCGACGAGACCATCGACGGAATCGTGCGCGCGAGCGTGATCAGTCCTGCCGCCAGCACGGCCCCGGCGCCGATGTAGCGGATGTAGGCGCTCCAGAGCTGTCCCGGATTCATCTCCGAAATCAGGAACGGCTGGCCGGTGGCCGGATTGTTCGCGAAGTTCGGATGGATCGGCGGAAACGGCACCGTGATGTACGCGCCAAGGATGGAGAGCAGCGGCAGCAGCCCCAGCCACGCCAGAACGCCGCCCGCGAACATCGTTCCGGCGATGCGCGGACCGATCACGTAGCCGACGCCGAGATACTCGGGCGAGATATCCACGTTCAGCGTCGCGTTTGGAAACTGGCTGGCGCGCGGCATCACGTAGCCGATTTCGGTGCGGAACAGGTTGAAGATCCACGACAGCGACTTCCAGATGGCGCCGATCGCCAGGCCGCTGAAGACCAGCGCCGCGAGCTTGCCGCCGCGCTCGCCCGCGACCAGCACCTCGGCGCAGGCTGTTCCTTCGGGGTAGGGCAGGACGCCGTGCTCCTTTACGATGAGCGCGCGTCGCAGCGGCACCATCATCAGCACGCCCAGGATGCCGCCGGCGAGGGTGAGCATCGTGATCTGGAGGTAGTTGAAGTAGTTCGGGCCGTACGGCAGCAGGAAAATGAGCGCCGGCAGGGTGAAGACGACGCCGCCGGCGAGGGATTCGCCCGCCGATCCGATCGTCTGAACGATGTTGTTCTCGAGAATCGTCGAGCCGCCGAACTTTTTCAGCACCGAGATCGCGAGCACCGCGATGGGGATTGACGCGCTCACGGTGAGCCCCGCGCGAAGGCCCAGATAGACCGTCGATGCGCCGAACAGCAGCCCGAAGAGGATGCCGAGGACGATCGCCTTCGGCGTGAATTCGGGCGGCGCGTCGGAGGCCGGTACATACGGCTGAAACGATCCTTTGGCAGACGTTCCCGGTGGGGGCGGCGCGACATGTGCCATGGCGCCGAGATGGTAGCATTGAACCTTGTGAATCGGACGAACAAGCGTCGGCAGGCGCCAGATCAAGTCTCGGAACTCACGACGAATCGACTGTCGGTCTACCTGCGTTGCCTCAATGAGCTCGATACTGCCGGCGTCCAGACGATTTCGTCGCAGGCCCTTGCCGAACAGTTCCAACTCAACGCCGCGCAGATCCGGAAAGACCTCGCGTACTTCGGCGAGTTCGGCGTCCGCGGCGTGGGGTATTACGTCAAGGAGCTGCGCCGGCACCTGCGGCAGATCCTCGGTCTCGACCGGAAGCTGCGCGTCGTGATCATGGGGGCCGGCAACCTTGGTCTTGCACTCGCGGATTATCCGGGGTTCCGGCAGGAAGGCTTCGAGATTGCCGCGCTCTTCGACGCGGCCAATGAGAAGATCGGGCACGAGTCGCGCAGCGGCGTCCCGATCCTGGACATCAAGGAACTGAAGCGCGTGGCGAAGCGCGACCGGCTCGACATCGCGGTGATTGCCGTGCCGGCGCCGCACGCGCAGCCCGTCGTCGACCAGGTCGTGATGGCGGGCATCAAGGCCATTTTGAATTTTTCGCCCGGCGCGCTGAAGGTGCCCGCCGAGGTGAAGCTGAAGAGCGTCGACCTGACGGTGTCGCTCGAAAGCCTCTCGTTCTACCTCGCCCAAGGAGATAACAGTGGTGACTAAGAAGGGTGCGACGGTGCGGGGTGCGACGGTGCGACGGAGTCCCGCACTATCCCACGTCGATCGCCATGGGCGTGTCCGAATGGTGGACGTTGGCGACAAGGCTGTCACCACGCGTGACGCGGTCGCGCGAGGCAGCATCTTGATGAGCCCCGCGGCGCTCAAGCTGATTCGGAGCGGCCAGGTGGCGAAGGGCGATCCGCTGCAGACGGCGAAACTGGCCGGCATCATGGCAGCCAAGCACACCTCGTCGCTCATCCCGCTGTGCCATTCACTTCCGCTCAGTCACGTCAGTGTTGAGCTCACGCCCACGCGCCGCGGTTACACCATTGAGGGCCGCGTCCGCACCACGGCGCAGACGGGCGTCGAGATGGAGGCGCTCACCGCCGTCTCGGTTGCCGCCCTGACCATCTACGACATGGTGAAGGCCGTCGACAAGGAGATGGTCATCGGAGACATCTGTCTGGTCGAGAAGACCGGCGGGCGGTCCGGACATTACCGCCGGAAATAAAAGGGGTCGGGAGTCATTTTCC
>CANIBQ010000079.1 GCA_947465645.1 Acidobacteriota bacterium
GCGTGGAGGAATCCGGTCGAGGACGGAGTGCTCATCCCCAGCGTAAGTACCGATTCCTGGGGACAAGTACAAGGGAAATCTCACGTCAGCGAATTTCCTAACGGCATTAGGCTGAAGCCGGACACTACGTACGAATAGAAACTGCTCAAGCTAGGCGCCGGTCACGTCCGGCCCGGACGTTTCACCAGCCTGGGGGACTGGCGGTCGCCGCGTTTCCCGATCGCAGGCACGAACGAATCCGGATGCTTTTCCCGCGCCAGGCCTTTGGCTGCTTCGTGGATTTCACGCGCCCGGCGTTTGCTGACGACCAGCGCCTGCTTATGCGAATCGCTCAGCACCCGCTTCGCCTTGACGCGCCTCGGCAGAACCACGCCGTCCGCCTGTTCGACCGTGGGGTCAGACCCCGGTGCGCTGTTGAGAGCCGCAATGGCAGTGTCAACGGCGGCAAGCTGATCCAGCAGCTCCAGCCGTTGTTCTTCGAGGTCGAGTCGTATCCGATCCAGTCTGATCATTGAGCGCCATTCTACGCGGCGCGGCGGCGCCCCACGATCCCGGCCCGTTTCTGCCTGGAGGCCGCCCACCCATTCAGGTGCAATGGACTTTCCAACGTCTGCAGCTGAGCCGTGGGAGAATATCCGACGTCATCCACAATGCCTACACACCCACTTGCGTCTCTCGTGGACGCGGCGTTCGATCGCCGCGCCGATATCACTCCCGCCACCGCTCAACGTGACCTGCTCGACGCCCTTGACCAGATCGTCCGTGAGCTGAACGCCGGAACGCTTCGCGTCGCCGAGAAGATCGGCGGCACGTGGACGACACACCAGTGGATCAAGAAGGCAGTGCTGCTGTACTTCCGCACGCACGACAACGCCGTGATGCCCGCTGGCGCAGGAGTCGGAGGACGTCCCGTGTGGTTCGACAAGGTGCCCATGCGGTTCGAGGGTTACACCGAGGCGCAGTTTCGAGAAGGCGGCTTCCGCGTGGTGCCGACCGCCACCGTGCGCACGGGCACGTTCATCGGCAGGAACGTGATCCTGATGCCGTCGTACGTGAACATCGGCGCCTATGTCGACGAGGGCACGATGGTGGATACGTGGGCGACCGTCGGGTCGTGCGCGCAGATCGGCAAGAACGTGCATCTCTCCGGCGGCGTCGGCATCGGCGGCGTGCTCGAGCCGCTGCAGGCCAATCCCACCATCATCGAGGACGGCTGCTTCATCGGCGCCCGGTCGGAGATCGTCGAGGGCGTGATCGTCGAGGCACACTCGGTCATCTCGATGGGTGTCTTCATCGGACAGAGCACGAAGATCTACGACCGCGCCACCGGCGAGGTGCACTACGGCCGCGTGCCGTCCGGATCGGTCGTCGTCCCCGGCAGCCTTCCGGCGAGCGACGGCACGCATTCGCTGGCCTGCGCGGTGATCGTCAAGCGGGTGGACGAAACCACGCGGGCGAAGACGTCGATCAACGAGCTGCTGCGGACGTGAACGACGAGACGCTCGACCTCGCGAAGCGCCTGGTCGCGTGCCGTTCGATGACGCCGGATGACGCGGGCTGCCTCGACCTGGTGGCATGGCGGCTGAACGCCGCTGGGTTTACCTGCGAGCGCATCGATCGCGGGGGTGTCCGGAATCTGCTGGCGCGGCATGGCCGTACGGCGCCTCTCGTCTGCCTTGCAGGGCACGTCGATGTCGTCCCGCCGGGGCCGATCGAACGCTGGACGAGCGATCCGTTCGTGCCGACGGAGCGCGACGGCTATCTGTATGGGCGCGGCGTCGCCGACATGAAGGCGTCGGTTGCGGCCATGGTGACCGCCGCCGAGCGCTTTGTTGCCGCGCATCCCGGTCATCCCGGGTCGATTGCCGTGCTGCTCACGTCGGACGAAGAGGGCGACGCCGTGGACGGCACGGTGGCGGTCGTGGACGTTCTCACGTCGCGGGGAGAATCGCTGCAGGCGTGCATCATCGGAGAGCCGACCTCGTCTGAGCGGCTGGGAGACGCGATGAAGAACGGACGCCGGGGATCGCTGCACGGCGTGCTCACCGTGAAAGGGCAGCAGGGCCACGTCGCGTATCCCGAGCTGGCGCGCAACCCGATTCACATGGCGATGCCGGCGCTCGCCGAGCTGACCGCGACTCAGTGGGATACAGGCGACGAGTCGTTCGCGCCCACGAGCTTCCAGATCTCGAACGTGCACGCCGGCACCGGCGCCAACAACGTGATTCCCGGCACCATGGACGTCGTGTTCAACCTGCGGTTCTCGCCTTCGTCGCCGGCCGGGACGCTGAAGGCGCGCGTGCAGGAGGTGCTGGATCGACACGGCGTCACCTGCGATCTGGTGTGGACCGTGGCAAGCCTTCCGTTCATCTCGCCGCCGGGACGACTGGTCGATGCGATGCGCAGCGCTGTCGCGGCCGTCACCGGGATCACGCCGGCGCTCTCAACTGGCGGCGGCACCTCCGACGGGCGCTTTCTCGCGGCCATCTCCGCCGAGCTCGTCGAGTTCGGTCCCGTCAACGCGTCGATTCACGGCATCGACGAGCGCGTGCGCGTCGCGGACATCGCCCCTCTGTCGGAGATCTTCGAGCGGACGATCACCGCGCTCCTGGCACGTTAACGCTGGCGGAGCAAACCGGCCTTTCGACCCTGTCAGGCGACTGGATCGCCAGGCAGCACGACATGACGCGCGGCCGTGAACGCGTGGCGGAGCTCAGCCCGGAAGTCGGGATGTGGGTGCGCGACAGACGCCGCCGCCTCATTGCCGTCTACTGTGATGGTCCGCCGGTCGGTCATGCGCGAGGCACCGAATCGTCGAGGTCGCCGCCGACCACGGCATCGACACATTCCAGCGATATGTCGATAGAATCGTAAATCATCGACATATTGCGCTGACATGTCGACGCCGTCGACATGTCACCGCGAGCCCGGTTTTCGCCCGATACGCCCTTCAACCCTTCCGCTGCTGCCCCCAAGGGTTGAACTGGAGACGAAGCCCGTCATGAAGGCCCTTATCGGCGCACGCGCCGCTCTGGCTGAGCTGAAACAGGCGGGGGAGCTGATTCCCAACCAGTCGATTCTCATCAACACGCTTCCCGTTCTCGAAGCCCGAGCCAGTTCAGCAATCGAGAATATCGTCACCACCGCCGACCGGTTATTCCGGTTTGTGCAGGATGACGAGAGCGATCAGGCCGATCCAGCGACCAAAGAAGCGCTGCGTTACCAGTCGGCCCTGATGCAAGGAGTGCGCGTGCTGGCAAAGACGCCTCTGGCGACGGGGATGGCGGTCGATATCTGCCGAACGCTGCGTGGGATTGCGATCGACATTCGGAAGGTGCCGGGCACCGCGCTGAAGAGTCAGGCGACTGGCACAGTGGTCTACACGCCGCCCGAGGGACAGGATCGGCTCCGCGACCTTCTTGCCAACTGGGCGCGTTTCCTTCACGACGACTCGGACCTCGACCCGTTGATTCGGATGGCTGTTGCCCACTATCAGTTCGAGGCCATCCATCCGTTCACCGACGGCAACGGCCGAACCGGGCGCATTCTCAATCTATTGTTCCTGGTGGAGCAGGGCCTGCTGGATCAGCCTGTCCTCTATCTCAGTCGCGCGATCATCCGCCGCCGAACCGATTACTATCGCCTGCTCAACGCCGTGACGCGCGACGACGCCTGGGAGCCATGGGTGCTCTACATGCTCGACGCCGTGCAGGATACGGCGATCTGGACCACGAAGAAGATCAAGGCGATTCGCGAGTTGCTTCGGCGTGCGACAGCGCACGTGCGGGAGCACGCGCCATCGCTCTACAGCCGCGAGCTGGTGGAGCTCGTGTTCGAGCAGCCCTATAGCCGCATCGGCAACGTGGTGTTCGCCAGCATCGCGAAGCGGCAGACGGCATCGGTGTACTTGAAGGAGCTGTGTGACATCGGCGTGCTGCGAGAGGTGAAGTCCGGACGTGAAAAGCTGTTCATCCATCCGAACCTCATGACGTTGCTGACCGCCGAAGACCACAAGGTGCCGGAATATCACGTATGAGCCAGCACGCGGCAGCCCGCGACATGGCGATCGGAGCGGCTGGACTCGGAGCCATTTCGCTAGTCATCGCCGCACTGCGGGAGTTGCAGCGCGTTGGAGGCGTTAGGCGCGCTTGGCATCATCCTCGGCCCGGTGTTCTTTGCTGCGGCAGCCGCAATCCTCGACGTGCTGCGTGAGACGCCGGCATCACCGTTGCTCCGCTGAGGCGAGATCTTATCGATTCCTCAAGGCAGGGCCGTCGGCCCTTACAATCACCCGATGAACGAGGTGCACTATGGCCCATCGTGAGCGTCATCGGAGCGAGCGGATCGGATGGCTTCGGGCGGCGGTGCTCGGCGCCAACGACGGTATCGTGTCAACCGCGAGCCTGGTTCTTGGGGTCGCAGCGGCAGAGGCCACCCGTCACGACGTGCTGGTCGCCGGCGTGGCAGGTCTTGTCGCGGGAGCGCTGTCGATGGCGGCCGGCGAGTACGTCTCGGTCAGCTCCCAGGCGGATACCGAGCAGGCGGATCTCAGGCGAGAGAAAGACGAACTTGCCACCGAACCGCAAGCCGAGGAGGACGAGCTCACGCGCATCTACGTGCGGCGGGGTCTGGAACCGACGCTCGCGAGAACGGTTGCGCAGCAACTGACGGCCAAGGGGGCGTTGGCTGCGCATGCGCGCGACGAGCTCGGGCTGACAGAGGAGCTCGCCGCGCGCCCGCTGCAGGCGGCGCTGGCTTCGGCCGCGACCTTTGCGGTGGGCGCTGGAGTGCCGGTCCTGGCGATCGTCCTGTTGCCAGCCACGGCGCTGGTGCTCGGCGTCTCGCTCGTGTCGTTACTCTGCCTGGTCGTGCTTGGAGCGATGGCGGCCCGCATCGGCGGCGCTCCGATGCTGGTTGGTGCGGCGCGTGTCACGATCTGGGGCGTACTGGCGATGGCGGCGACGGCGGCAGTCGGAGCGCTGTTCGGTGCGGCCGTCGGATGAGCGCGGACGCGCGAATCGACGTGTGCGTGGAGCACATTGACCATTTCTCAGGGAAAGTCCCGTCCGCGGGCACCTGTTCCGTTTTTGACAGCGCACGTCCTCGTCCGCACATAGGATCGCCTGGAAGAGATTCCTGAAATGCTCGACGAGTTCATCACGGTATCGCCCGTCGAGGCTGGAGTGGCGATCGAGGCGGATCGGCAAGTCCTCGTTTCGGTGGTTGGAAACCTGTTGCAGAACGCGTTCAAGTTCACTCGGCCTCGCACTCTCGTCACGCTGCGGTCTCGCCTTCAGCCGGTGGGGCGTGGAGGTCGACCACGGGCGGCTCTACGCGCGCACGTCGTTCACGCCACGACCCGAGAGGAACGCGAGCGGGCGTTCCGAGGTGAGCCTTTGCGGCACACGTCGAGGCGATTCAACGCTCCACGCGATGTGAAGCACAACGGCGGCGCCGATCAGGAGCGCTGCGCGAGTGGAGCGCGCAATCGCTCGCGGATCTCACTGAAATCACCTGACGCGTCCGCCGAGGCGGACGAGCTCCTGTTGGTATGCCTGGTAGTCATTCAGGACCAGTCCCCGGGGCCTGATGATCGCCGTGTGGCGTTGGGCGCCGCGCCCGCCGGCCCACAGTTCGACGTCCGCCGGCAGATCGCGGACGATCGCCCGCAGTTCCCGCTCCCTCGCCTTGCCTGCCGATGCCGTCGTCAATCCGAGCACCAGCACCTGGGCACCGGCGGGCTTCACGCTCTCGACAATCTCCCGCGCCGGGAGATCCGGCCCGAGATAGGTCACGCCCAGGCCGCTGCTGGCGGCGAGCATCGCCGCGCCCAGCGTGCCGATCTCGTGGCGGTCGCCCGGAGGAGTGGCAAAAAGCAGCCGAACCTTGGCATCAGGCTGCGAATAGAGCCGGAGGAACGAGCCGAGGATGTGCCGTACCGTCGAGGACAGCAAGTGCTCCTGCGCGATGCCGGCGTGTCCTCGATGCCAGTCGTCGCCGACCCGCACGAGCAACGGCATCAGCACGTCGTGGAGAAGGTCCAGAGGACGGAGAACGGCCGCCAGTCGAGCGATCTCCTGATCGAGCGCGACGGCGTCGTAGCTGTGCAGCGCAGCGCTGAGCGCGCCCGTATCGAGCGGCCTCTGTTGCACCGGATCCAAGGCGGGCGTGACGGCAGGCGCGGCCGTGGCGGCGAGGCGGCGGAGGTCGGCGTCACTGACCCCGCCGAGGCGGCCAATGCTGTGTCCCTGCTCTACCGCGCCGCGCAACAGCCGCAGGCGCGCGACGTCATCGTCCGTGTACATCCGGCCGCGAGCGTCGCGGACGGGCGTGACGGCGCCATGACGGCGCTCCCATGCGCGCAGCGTGTCGATGCCGAGTCCCGTCAGTTTCGAGACGGCCCGGATCGGGTAACGCGCCGGTGACTGGGCTGGCTTTTTCACCGGACCGCGATGCGCATAACCACGGCGCACGCCGCCGACGCCGCGATGCCCCACGCCAGATCGGCGAACGCCAGCATCAACGGGTATTGCCGCAGCGTCGAGTAATTGGTGAAGTCGTAGACGCCGTAGACGACCAGGCCGAACAGCGCGCCGTAGGCGGCCGCCAGGGGCACGGTCGGTGCGCGCGGCATGACGAAGAGAGCGATGCCGGTGCCGAGCAGGACATAGACGACAAGCGCCGCCGGCCAGTTGGGCGCGATGCTGCCGTTGCTGAGGCGTACGATCGGCTCCAGTTGAGCGCGGTAGAAATCTGTCATCAACAGTCCGAGCCAGATGCCGTCGAGCACCATGAAGGCGACAGCGCCTGTCGCTGCCATCTTGATCGTTTGTTCCATACTCCCCGCCTCTCTCGATAACCGAATCCACAGTCAGCGTATCGCACGCGGCGGTTGATGTCAATGATTTGTCATGGACAATCGCTTGACAAGACAGGCCTGCCTTGATATCCTTGAGGCTGATGGTGCTCCCAACGGTCTGCGAGATTCTTGACACGCGTGTGAATCACGAGCCTGTGAGAGTACGAAGGGGCGTATGAAGCACATCGCAGTCATAGGGGCAGGCATATCCGGACTGGCCGCCGCCTATCTGCTGAGCCGCCGCCATCGGGTCGACCTCTTTGAAAAAGAGGCGCGTCTCGGCGGCCACACCAATACCGTGAACGTCGCCACGCCCGAGGGAGACGTGGCGCTCGACACCGGCTTCCTCGTGCACAACGACCGCACCTATCCCAACCTGGTGCGGCTGTTCCGGGAGCTTGGCGTGGCGACCCGCGACTCGGACATGTCCTTCGCGGTGTCGTGCCGCCGCAGCGGCCTCGAATACAGCAGCCGCGGCGCCAACGGGTTCTTCGCGCAGCGGCGGAACCTGGTCAGCCGGTCGCACCTCTCGCTGCTGCGGGAGATCGTGCGCTTCAATCGGGAAGCGCCGGCGATCCTGCGTGCCCCGGAGGCCGAGCGCCAGACGCTGGGCGACTTTCTCGAGTCGCGCCGCTTCGGCGACGCGTTCACGCGTCAGTATCTCCTGCCGATGGCGTCGGCGATCTGGTCGGCCTCGCTCGACGCAATCCGATCGTTTCCGGCGCTGACGCTCGTGCGTTTCCTCGACAATCACGGGTTGCTGTCGCTGAGCGCCCAGCCGACGTGGAAGGTGGTCGCCGGCGGGAGCCACACCTACATTCCGCGGCTGACGGCGCCGGTGTCGACGGGCATTCACGCGGCAACGGAGATCGCCAGCGTGCGGCGCAGCGAGCGCGACGTGACCATCGCGTTCCACGATCGCCCCTCGATGCGGTTTGACGAGGTGGTGTTCGCCTGCCACGGCGATCAGGCGCTGTCTCTGCTGGCCGACCCCAGCGATCGAGAGCGTGACGTCCTCTCGAACTTCACCACCACGGCCAACGTGGCATGGCTGCATACCGATCCGTCGATGTTGCCCGCGCTCCCGCGCGCGCGCGCCTCGTGGAACTACCGGCTCGGCGCCGCAGCGGGCGCGGCGCCGACGGTGACGTACGACCTCAACCGGCTGCAGGGACTGGCGACGCCGGAGCAGTACTGCGTCACCCTCAACCCCGACGGCGGGATCGACGAACGGCGCGTCCTGCGGAAGTTCGTCTATCGCCACCCGCTCTACACGCGTCAGGCGGTCGGCGCGCAGCAGCGGTGGGGCGAGGTGAGCAGCGTCAACCGCACGCACTACTGCGGCGCCTACTGGGCCTACGGTTTTCACGAGGATGGACTGAACTCGGCGCTCAGAGTCGCCGGCGCCCTCGGGGTCAAGTGGTGATCGCCCCGGGGCTCTTCGTCGGCACGCTCCGCCATCGGCGGTTCGCGACGATCCCGCACGCGTTCACGTATCCGCTGTTCATGGTGCTGCTCGACATCGATCGCCTGCCGGAGCTGATGCGCGTGTCGCGGCTGACGAGCTACAACCGCTTCAACTGGGCCAGCTTCGACGACCGCGATCACCTCGGCGATCCGGCGCGTCCACTGCGGGAACGCCTCGCCCTCGACGCCGCCCGGCACGGGATTGAGCTGCCGGACGGTCGCATCTTCCTGCTGACGCACCTGCGGTATCTCGGCTGTGGCTTCAACCCGGTGTCGTTCTTCTACTGCTTCGACGCCGCGGAGCGCCTGCAGATCGTCCTCGCCGAAGTGAGCAACACGTTCGGCGGCGCCCACAACTACTGGCTTCGGCCCGAGCCGGCGTCGCGGAGCTTTCGCTCCGCCGCCCCCAAGTCGCTCTACGTGTCCCCGTTCATGCCGGTCGATCTCGACTACACGTTCGCCTTCACGTCGCCGGAAGAGCGGCTCGTCGCGCACATGGCAACGATGGACGCCGGCGTGGTTGGCTTCGACGCGACGCTGTCGCTCGAGCGGCGGCCCTGGGATGCGATCGAGATCCGGCGCGCCCTCATCCGGCATCCAGCCATGACGGCGCACGTGGTCGTGGGTATCCACTGGCAGGCACTCCGGTTGTGGTGGAAGGGCGTGCCGCGAGTGCCCCGCCTCACGCGCGACGGTGTCGGGGAGCGTGCGGCCTCTGCGGCCGCGGCAGTCAGTCGAACGGATTCGTGAGGGAATGAGATGAGCATGGTGGCGCAGTGGGCGAAGACGGCGTTTCTCTCGAGCCTCGGCGGGGTCACGGGCGGCCGGCTGACTGTCGCATGTCCCGACCGCACCTACACGTTCGGGGATGATGGCGGGCTGGATGCGACGCTGGCCGTCCGCGACGAGCGGTTCTTCCTGCGTGCGCTCACCGGCAGCGACATCGGCATGGGCGAGTCCTTCATGGATGGCGACTGGACGACGCCGGATGTGGTGCCGCTGGTGCGGTTGATGCTGCGCAGCCGCCGGGTCTTCGAGGGGCAGAGCCGCCTCGCCGGGGCGCTGCACCGGCTGGCGGGCGGCATCGCCCGGCGCCTCCGCGACAATTCCCTCTCCGGCAGCCGGCGGCACATTCACCGGCATTACGACCTTGGGAACGAGTTCTTCGGCCTCTTCCTCGATCGCGAGCTGCGCATGTACTCGTGCGCCTACTTCGAGTCAGCCGCCGAGCCGCTCGAGCAGGCGCAGGCGCGGAAGGCCGACCGCATCTGCAGGGCATTGAGGCTATCGCCCGGCGATCGCGTACTGGAGATCGGCAGCGGCTGGGGCGGGTTCGCCGTGTGGGCGGCGACGCACTACGGCTGCCGCGTGACGACCACGACCATCAGCGACGAACAGTACCAATACGCCAGCGAGTGGCGGTCGAGGATTGGCGAGGCGGGGTCGCGCATCGAGGTGTTGCGGGCGGACTATCGGGAGCTGACCGGTCAATTCGACAAAGCGGTCAGCATAGAGATGTTCGAGGCGGTCGGTCTCAGCCATTACGACGATTACTTCAAGGCCATTGACCGGCTGCTCGTGCCGGATGGCCTGATGTTCCTGCAGACCATTACCGTCGACGATCAGTGGTTCCCGAAGTACCACGGCACGCCCGACTGGATCGAGAAGTACATCTTTCCCGGCGGCGAGCTGGCGTCGGTCGGCGAGATTCTGCGATCGCTGGCGAGAACGACGTCGCTCTCGATGTATCACGCCGAGAACTGTGGCACGCACTACGCTCGCACGCTGCATGCATGGCGTGCCCGATTCCATCAGAGCCTCGACCGCGTGCGTGCGCTCGGCTATGACGAACCCTTCATTCGCATGTGGGATCTGTACCTGGGGTCGTGCGAAGCGACGTTTCTCGAACGGCACACCGGACTCTTCCAGTTGATGCTGCTCAAGAACGGCGCCCAGCGCCTCCTCTTCAACGAGCCGTGGTCTGACACCGCCACGGGGCCGGGCGCGGCGGCCGCCAGCGAGCCTGCGGCCTGAATGTCAGACGCCATGACGTCTCCCGGGCTCCCGCGGGATGTGGTGACGAACCACGGTGACGTGATTCGGGCGATCGAGCCGGCGGTCGGAGACCACCTCCACCTGTTGAGCCCCGTCGACAAAGCCTGGCAGCCATCCGACTACCTGCCGGATCTGGAGGACGAGAACTGGCGGGATCAGATCGAGCGCTTCCGCAGGACGGCAGAGACGATCTCCGACGATCTGCTCGTCGTCCTGGTCGGCGACATGATCACTGAAGAAGCGCTGCCCAGCTATTCGGTCTCGCTCAACGGACTGGTCAAGGACGAAGAGGGGACCAGCCCGGCTCCCTGGGCGCTGTGGCTCCGCGGCTGGACGGCCGAGGAGAACCGGCACGGCGACCTGCTCAACGCCTACCTTCGCCTCACCGGCCGCGTGAACATGCGCGCCGTAGAGCAGACGATCCACCATCTCATCGCCAACGGCTTCAACCCGAAGAGCGATGCCGATCCCTACAACCTCCTCGTCTACACCTCGTTCCAGGAGCGCGCGACGCGTATTTCGCACGGCAACGTCGCGAGGCTCGCCGCCAGGGAAGGCGACGCGAACCTCGCCCGGATCTGCGGGATGATTGCCGGCGACGAGGCCCGGCACGAAGCGTTCTACACGCGCATGATGGGCCGGGTGCTCGATCTCGATCCTGTCGGAGGCATCCTCGCGTTCCGGTCGATGCTTCAGGGCCTCATCGCGATGCCGGGAAGGTTCATGGACGACGGCCGGGATCCCGACCTGTTCGATCACTTTGCGGTCGTCGCACAGCGGGCCAAGGTTTATACCCTCCGCGATTATGCGTCCATCATCGAGCACCTCATCAAGACCTGGGACATCGCGGGACGAGCGGTGGGCGGCAAGGCCGCCCAGGCTCAGGACGACCTGTGCCGCCAGGCCGAACGCTACGAGCGCCTGGCGGCGAGGACGTCAGCCTCGCTCGAGCGGCAGCCGCGGGTGGCCTTCAGTTGGATTCGCGACCGGAAGGCGTGAGCGCCGATCGGCCACGACCGCGCCCGACGCTGCGTACCGACTTTCAGCGCATCGGTCAGCGAAACACGTCCTCTCGCGCAGTCGTCGTGATGGCGATGACTCCCGGGTGCTTCAGGCGCCGCTCGACGGAAATCGCGTAGTACCGCTCTTTCACTTCACTCGTCCGACCGACAACGCGGACCCCATAGAACCTGCAGATATCCTGCTCGATCGCCGCGGGCGCCGGGAACACCGCTGGCGTCGCCTGGCAGAACACCTTCATGAGCGCCATGTCCTCGAATTCGCCGATGACCTGCAACCGCAGCTCCTGCTTTGCGCACCATTCGTCGATGCCTCTGCGCAGCGCCGTGTTCGGCGCCGGCAGCAGCGCGGGCGCGTCTTGGAGCGATGCGGGGAACTTTCTGCGCAAGCGCGACGCGAGCGCCGGTGGTGCGAAGAACGAGGTGTCCGACTCACCCAGCAGATGACTGAACGCCTTCACCCGCACGTGTTCAGGTGCGGGTGTGTCGGCGATCACGACATCGAGCGAGTGCGTCGCGAGTTCGGCCACCAGCCGCTCGGTGCTGTCTTCGCGACACATTAAATGGATCGCCTCCGGGCCCTGGAGGGCGGGGCGAAGTAGCCGATAGACGACCAGTTTCGGAACCGCATTCGCGACGCCGACGGTCAACTGGAGGGCGCGCCCTGCTGGGCGGCCGCGCAACGTCTCCAGCAGTTCACGGCCGATCCCGAAGATTTCGTCCGCGTAGCGGTACACGAGTCGCCCGACGTCGGTGGGGACCAGCGTGCGGCCCTGGCGCTGAAACAGGCGCTCGCCGAGCGATTCCTCGAGTTGGCGGATTTGTGCGCTGATCGTCGGCTGCGCAAGGCGTAGCTTCTCCGCTGCCTTCGAGATGCTCCCCTCGCGTACCACGGTCCAGAAATACAGCAGATGATGATAATTCAGCCACTCCACGCGCACCCTCCATCAAACCGATACATAGATTATTCCTCACGATAGGCGCTGAACTATCTAATTGTCTATCACACGTCGTCCACGTACGCTTGCCGTGTTGGAACGAGGAGACAGCAATGCTGAACGAAAGAGCGATCGGTGACATGGCTGGACCCGCGGTTGCTGGAGGGCTCCTCGTGGCGCCGCTCATCGCCACAGACGGTTCGACGTCTGCTCGCGCGGCGATGACTACGGCGGTCCGGTTCCCGTGGCCTGGTGGCACTCGAGGATCGGCGGTGGTGGCAAAGCAGGTGCGGGCGGACATCATTGCCATGGGCTGGCGCGGCCATGGTCCCGTACCGCGGCTGCTCGCCGGCAGCGTGTCTCGCGGGGTAGCGAACAGATCCTCGACGTCGTGGTAGTCAAGAACCAACTGTGAGCCCAGACGGGAAGCCAGAGGAACCGTTGCAGGGTGCCGTCGCGGCCAGACAGGCTCCATGCGAGGCCGTGATCACCAGACGTGTCGCCCGCGCACCGGGCCTGCGCGAGCGCGTCCGCGTTCTCATTGGCGATGTGCGCTTCGAAAAGGGAGTCACCGCGCTGATCGTCGCGAACGCCATCACGCTCGGGCTCGAAACCTCTCCTGCGGTCGTCGCACGCATCGGCCCGTTGCTTCAGGCCATCGACAGGACGGTGCTGGGAGTCTTCGCGATCGAGGTGCTGTCGCGCGCCTTCGTCTACCGGAGTCGCTTCTTCCACGACCCCTGGCGCGTGTTCGATTTCGCCGTCGTCGGGATCGCGCTGATGCCCGCAAGTGGTGCGTTCAGCGTCTTGCGCGCCTTGCGGGTCTTGCGCGTGCTGCGGCTCGTGTCGCTGGTCCCGTCGATGCGGGGGGTGGTCAGCGCCGTGCTCAAGGCATTGCCAGGTATGGCGTCGATCGTCGGGCTGATGGCACTCGTGCTTTACGTGTCGGCGGTGCTGGCCACGAACCTGTTCGGCGTGGTTGCGCCGGAGTTTTTCGGCGATCTCGGCGCATCGCTCTTCACGCTATTCCAGGTGATGACGGTCGAGGGCTGGCCCGACATCGCGCGCGGTGTCATGGCGCAGTCGCCGTATGCCTGGATGTTCTTCGTCGCCTACCTCCTGATCGCGACCTTCATGGTCTTGAACCTGTTCATCGCGGTGATCGTCAACGCGATGCAGTCGCAGGTCACCGAGGACCTGAAGGGCGATGGAGAGGCGCACACCCGGTTGATTCTCGACGAGGTTCGCGCGTTACGGCAGGAGTTCGAGGCGTTGCGCAAGGCTTCCTCACCGTGACGTCACGTCGAGGGATACGCATGGATCGTCAACGTGCGACGCAGCGCGAACGACGCGATAGTGACGAAGATGGCGGCGGTGGACGGCCGGCGCGCACGCCGCATCGACCCGATTGGCGATGGCGGGCTCGATGCGGCACTCACTCGGGAGTTGTCTGATGCTCTGGATGTATGTTGGGTTCCTCGCCCTCGTGTTGCTCTTGTTGGCCCTCGACCTTGGGGTCTTTCACCGGACTGCGCACGTGGTGTCCGTCCGGGAGGCTCTGGGGTGGTCCGCGTTCTGGATTGGCCTCGGTCTCGCCTTTACGGTGTTCATTTATGTCGGTTACGAGCGTCACTGGCTTGGCCTGGGCCTGACCCCCGACCTCATGACCGTGGCCCCGCAGGTCGTGGAGGGCGTAGGGCTCGTGTACAACGATGGCGCCAGCGCGGCGATTAAGTACCTCACCGGGTATTTGGTCGAGAAGTCGCTCGCCGTGGATAACATCTTCGTGATCGCGATGCTCTTCGGCTTCTTCGCCGTCCCCGCGATGTATCAGCACCGCGTGCTGTTTTGGGGGATCGTGGGCGCCCTCCTCATGCGTGGCGCCATGATCGCCGTGGGTGCTCAGCTCATCCAGCGCTTTAGTTGGATCATCTACGTGTTCGGGGCCTTCCTGATCGTGACCGGGATCAAGATGCTGCTGCTGAAGACGGACGAGGTGGACCCGAGTCGCAACCTGTTGGTCAAGCTGACGCGACGCCTCTTCCCGGTGAGCGAGCGCTTCCACGGGCAGCACTTCTTCGTCCGCGCGGGTTCGGCCTCGTCCTACGAGGCCGCCACGCCCGGCGCAGCCGTGGAGGTGGACCGGGTCGTGGACGCGGCGCCGGCGGGGACCCTGCTTGCCACCCCGCTGTTCCTGGCCCTCGTCATGGTCGAGTTCACCGACGTCATCTTCGCGGTTGACTCGATCCCGGCCATCTTCGCCATCACAGGCGACCCGTTCCTGGTCTTTACGAGCAATGTCTTCGCGATTCTTGGGCTGCGCAGCCTCTACTTCGCTCTGGCGGGCATGATCGACGAGTTCAGGTACCTGAAGGTGTCGCTGGCGCTTGTGCTGATGATCGTGGGAGCCAAAATGATGACCCACGTCTGGCTCAAGGAACTGGCGGGCCAGTACTTCAATCTCTACCTTCTCGCCGTCGTCCTGTTCGTCCTGGCCGCCGGCGTCGTGGCCTCGATGCTGGCCACGCGACGTGACGCGCGACGTGAGCGGGGCTGAAGCGAGTACGCAAATCGCTCGAGGTTCGCTGGCGCCGCCGGATCCCAGCGCTCGACGGAGAAGACGGCTCAAGAAACCGGTTGAAGGAGCACGCCTGGAAATTGATTCCGGCCGCGCGCCGCAACCCGGGAACCTGACGACCGTCCCTGCCGATGTTGCCCTCGCCATGTCGATCTCACCGACCTCGAACGCGGGAGGGTGATCCGAGCCCGGCCGCAGAGCAGCTGTATCCGGATAAGTTAGGGGAATCAACCCGCTTGCGCACAAGATGGCACCCTTGCCCAGTCTTCGACCGCGGCAGGTTCGCGGGTGGTCCGTGGTTGGACAGTACCTCTGTCTCTCGTGGGCGATGATCGAGGACCCGGGCTCCGGAGGCACAGGATGGCAGATCGCAACTGGGTGGATGTCGGGGCTGCGGCGGACCTGGCCATGCAGCTGGTAACCCGTGTCGAAGCCGGCGGGTTGACGCTGGCATTGTCGTGCGTCGACGGCAGTTTCGCCGCTCTCGCAAGCAAGTGTGCGCACAAAGGCGGACCGCTGGACCAGGGCCGGCTCGATGGCGGATGCCTGGTGTGTCCGTGGCACCAATGGAAATACGACCGTGTGACCGGCCGCCACCAGGGCAGTCCGGCCGCGGTGGCCGCGTACGACGTGGAGGTCCGCGACGGACGCGTACGAGTCGACGTGGCGTCGGCACGCGCCGCGGCCGCCGCGCCGGCCTCCGTGCATCCGCTGGAACGGCCGATCGCGCGCGAGGCTGGACCGATTCGCGTGGCTGGGATCTCCACCACGGTGATGAATCGGGAGACGCCGCGCTACTCGACCTCGGAGCGGTTGCTGGGCATCGCGCTGGACCACGCGGCGGCGGCGTTGGGCGCGCAGACGCGCCTGCTGAAGCTCAACGACCTCAGGTTCCGCAACTGCGAGGGGTACTACTCCAAGAGCGCGCAGTCGTGCACGTGGCCGTGCACCATCACCCAGGCGGACCCAGCCGATGAGATGCAACAGGTGTACGAGGCGCTCGTCTTCTGGGCCGATGTCATCGTGGTGGCCACGCCGATCCGCTGGGGTAACGCCAGCAGTCTCTTCTATAAGATGGCCGAGCGGATGAACTGCATCCAGAACCAGATCACGACCCACGATCGCGTGCTCATCCGCAACAAGGTCGCAACCTTCATCATCACCGGCGGCCAGGACAACATCCAGGGCGTGGCCGGCCAGTTGCTGACGTTCTTCTCCGAGGTCGGCTTCCATTTCCCGCAGTTCCCGTTCATCGCCCACAGTCGGGGATGGGACGCCGAAGACATGGAGCGCAACATGGACGCGGTGGAGAAGAGCGAAGACCTGCGGGAGGGGGCCCGGCAGCTGATCGCGCGCGGCATCGGCATGGCGACGTTGCTGCTGAGTCAAGGGGCCGGCCTGGAATCGACACCCCGTGGTGGGCGGAAGGCGTCGCCGCTGCGGATGGCGCCGTGACCGGGTCCTTGACGCGAGTCGCCGCGTGAAGCATTCTCCGGGATCATGAGACGCCTGAGTCACGCTGGAGTCTTCGTCGATGCGTCGCTCGTGACGGCGGCAGAGGCTCTCGGCACTCGCCGCGTGTTCACGATCGACCGGATCGACTTCGAGACGTACCGCGTGCGGCGCGGCCATCGCCATCACGCGATCCAGATCGTCAACTGACCTTCTCGCGCCCAGTCAGACCGCTCCGTGGTCGCGGCTCCTAGGGCGCCTGGAAGATCCATCGCTACCTGTTCTCGACCAACCGGCCGCCGCGCGCCGGACAACTGAGCGACGTGGCTTCAAGAGGAGGTGCCGAGATGGCGAGGACGATGCGCGCGGTGGTGCTGACCGAACCCGGTCCCGTGGAAAACCTGGTGCTCAAGGAAATCCCAGTGCCAGACCCTCCGCCGGGCTGGGTGCGGATCGCGGTCCGCGCGTTCGGCCTGAACCGGTCGGAACTCCATACGCGTCTCGGACTCGCGGAAGGCGTGACGTTTCCTCGCGTCCTCGGCATCGAGGCGGTGGGTGTCATCGACGTCGCTTCCGGCACAGACCTGCAGGCCGGCCAGCAGGTGGCGACCTTGATGGGCGGCATGGGACGGACCTTCGACGGCGGCTACGCGGAGTTCACCGTCGTGCCGCGTCGTCAGGTCATCCCCTTCCGCTCCACTCTGCCCTGGAACATCCTCGGCGCGGTGCCCGAGACCCTGCAAACGGCCTACGGCTCCCTGACCATCGGTCTGGATCTGCAGCGGGGACAGTCGTTGCTCATTCGTGGCGGCACCTCGTCAGTCGGCCTCGCGGCGGCCGCGATCGCCAAGGACCTCGGGGCGACGGTGCTGTCCACCACGCGCCAGCCTGACCGTGCTGACGCCCTGAAGGCGCATGGCGTCGACCACGTCCTGGTCGACACGGGTCAGGTCGCTCCGACGGTGCGCGACCTCTTTCCGGAGGGCGTGGACGCCGCGCTGGAATTGGTGGGCACGCCGACGCTGCCGGACACGCTCGCCTCCACGCGCATCCACGGCACCGTCTGCTTCACCGGCATGCTCTCGAATCAGTGGATCGTGCCGAACTTCTATCCGATCGCCTACTTGCCTCGGGGTGTACGGCTGACGGCCTACGGCGGCGGCATCGGTGACCTCCCTGCAGAGGTGCTGCAGCGCTATCTCGATCGACTCGCGGTCGGCGACGTCAGTCTGGGCCCCGTCCACGTCTATGCCTTGGAGCAGATCCGCCAAGCGCACACGGACATGGAACAGAACCGGACCTTCGGAAAAATGGTCGTCACGATCTCGCCGTAGGAGAGCCTCCGGCGCACTGGCGGCGTGTGGTCCTGGGGGTGTTGATGCTGTACAGCCCGTATTTCGGGCTGCTCCTGGTGCGGCCGCGTAGCATCTCGTAACCCCTCGGAGGGTGTGAGGCCATCTGGCGCGGACGACGTGGTCAAGGCACGACTTGCCGTTGGCGTCGCCTGCGGTCGGGAGACTCGAACGCCCGCCTGATGGCCCTGGTGTGACCTCGGGCATGCCGGCATCCCTAATCGCGAAGCGCCGGGGGATCCGCCTCCTGGCGTCGATCGCCAGATTGCCGTTACAGAGGACCGACGGTCCTGCGCGGGCCCGGCGGTGCGGACCCGCTCAGCCTGCGGCTGCGGACTCCGCGTCGCGCTGAATGCTTGCGAGCATTGCTCGACGAATCAGCCCACTGCCCGGCCGAATCAGGGCCCAGTACCAGCGGAAGTGCTTCCAGGTCTGCCGGTCGCCGCAGCGCACACGCGTCTCAGTGACGAGCTCCGTTCGTCCCGCGGAGAGTGGCCGAAGCTGGAAGTTCCATCCTGCTCGCGCGCGGCCGATCGGAATCGGCTGACGAGCCGTCGCGGCGGTGATGACCTCGAGGTCGCCGCGGGGGCGCCAGAAGCGTCCCTGTAGGCCGATGAGCAGCTCCTCGTCCGCACGCTCCGCCAACACGGTGAACCCTGCGCGCTCGAAGTCTGCCAGCCGCAGCGCGCCCCGGCCGAGCCGCGGGGCGCTGCCGCTCGCCATGGCGTGGAGCCACGCCGGAAGACCCCGCAACGCGAACAGCACCCTTGTCGTGGCGCCGTCGGCGAGATTTGCGGTCCTCAGAGCTGCGAACACGCGTTCTGGCGGCGCGGCGATCTGGCGTGAGTGACACTCGCGCACGTCGTACTCGGGGAAGAACTCGTCGAGGAGCGTCATTGGGCCCGAGGACCTGCCGTGAGTTTATCAGCGAGGGCCGAAATCGGCCGGTCGGAATCTCAGCCCTGCGCGGTGCACCCGTTACTTCCGGATCGCCGTCACCCATTCATTTATCGTCGCTCCAGGGGACAAGCAGGCTGCGGAGGGCACATTGGCGGCTCCGGTCAAGCGGCTGGCGCGCCGCGTCATTCATTGGATTCGCGGCTTAGACGACTCTACCCTCGCACCGTTCATCCGGCAGTAGCGCCGCGGGAACTGGTGCACAAGGAGAATCCCGATGTTCCGCATTGCCCTGCTGCTGTCCGTTCTGGTCGGTCTCGCCCTACCGGCGTTCGCGCAAACCACACCCACCGCGTCCCTGGCCGCTGAAGCCGATGTGCTGGCGTACGGCATTTCTGGATACTCGGGCATCTTCAGCGTGACGCTGCCCAACAAGCTGCAAGTCGCCTTCGGCGTGGGGCGCTATGCCCCCCCGTCGTTTCTCTTGAGCGGAGATGCGAACTACGACCAGGCGCAGTGGACGGCGACAGTCACGTCGATTCAGGTCGCGCGAGCGACCTACCGGTTTCGCGGCGCGATGAAAAGTGGGCCGGCCCTTGGCGCGATCGTGCTCAACCAGAACTGGAGGCTGCGCTCGGAGCCGCTGGCCGGCGAGACGCGCTTCAGGACCCTGAGCGTGGGCGTGGCCGGCGGCTACTACATTCACCTCGGCCGTCATTTCTACCTGTATCCGACGGCAGCCTTCACCAACAACGGCGTCTCGGGCAGTACCTCGATCAAGGGCACGAGCTACCAGGTTGAGCGCTGGTCGCCCAACGCGTCTCTACACGCCGGATGGGAATGGGGGGCTCGCTAGGCACTCGCCGCGCGGAACTCGGCTGGCGCTGTGCCGGTCCAGCGGCGAAAGGCCCGTGTAAACGCGCTCGGTTCGGAGAATCCCAGGAGAAAGGCCACGTCGGTCGCCGACGTGCCGGGACGGGAGAGATGTTCAATCGCCAGGCTCTTGCGCACCTCGTCGACCAGTTGTCGATACGACGTCTGTTCCTCGCTCAGGCTGCGCTGAATCGAGCGCTCGCTCATCGCGAGGTCCGCGGCCACCTCGGAGAGCGGCGGCACGGCCCCCTTGACGCGCGTGCCGAGGAACGTCAGGACGCGTCCGCTGACGCCACCGCGCGCGGCCAGCGCCTGCAGCCTGCGACGCGCGTCCCCCTCGAAGACGTCGAGCAGCGTGGGATCGGCGGAGATGAACGGCGTCTCGAGCGTGGTGCCGAGGTAGACGACGGCGTCCTGCGGCTGCTCGAATCGCACCGCCGGACCCAGGATGCGGAGGTGCTCGTCGATCGACGCTGGCGCACGATGGCGGAATGTGACCTCAATGGGCTTGAGAGGACCGGTGGCGAGCCGCGTGAGTGTCACGACGATGCCGGCGGCCAGGGTCTCCATCACCTGCCGCGCATCGCGGCGCAGAAAGCTGTCGAATTCCTCGACCGCGCTGAAGCGGCACGTCGTGCGACCGGCGCGCTCGTCGATCTCCACCCGCAGCCCCTCGTTGAGGAGCGGGGCATACCGAGTCAGTCGATCGAGCGCCTCGCCGGCGGTCCGGCAGCTCAGCACCACGTAGCCCACGATGCTGAGCGCCCCGGGGTTGTAGGACTCGGCCGAGTGGAGGCCAACGTCGGGATCGCCGGTCAGCTGCACAGCGAGCGGCCAGAGGCGCTCCATAAATGCCGCGGGGACACGCGAATGAGGCTGCCGCACGATGTCCGGATCGATGCCGGCCGTGCGGCATACATCAGTGAGTGGATGGCCCTGGCGTTCGAGGAAGCCCAGAAAATCAATTACCAGCGAGGTGGCCAGCGTTGCCTCACGCCTCATGGACGGGAGTGTATCGTGACGACCGTGTCAAATTCACGAAACCGCGTGTTCGTCGGCGGCGCGTCGCTTGTCGCCGCGACGATTCTCTTCATCGCCGTCTTCAGCTACCTGGCGGCCGCGTTCGCCTATCCCACAGTGTTGGACCGCCCAGCGGGCGACGTGCTGCCAGCGCTGCTCGCCCTTGGCCCCACCGGTCGCGTCGTCTGGCTGGTGTACGGTTGCATCCCCCTGCTGCTCTTGCCGGCTTTCCTTGGCATTGAGGAGGCAGCGAGGTCGACGGCACCGCGACTCTTGAACGGCTTCTTCCTGACATCGTCTGTTGCCCTGTCGGCAGGGCAGCCTCGTCGACGCTGGCTCGCGGTCGTAGGCATCGCCGCCAGCGCACTCGGCTGGGTCGCGATGCTGCGCAACCTGACGCCGCTCGTGGCGCCCCTCGCGACCCTCAACAACATCGTGCTCCCGCTGTGGATGATGACGCTTGGCCTGGTGCTGGTCGCGCAGGGCCGTTCCGGCAGACTGTAGGTTGACTATGACAACGTTACGTCGACTCTGGATCACCGACGCGCCGTTGACGTTCACCGGCCTACTGATGATCGGCGCGCTCGCAGCGACGTTGGCCGGCCTGTGGTTCGACCCGCGCGTCATCACCGGCATGCCCGTGTGGCTCAAGCCGGCCAAGTTTGCGATCTCGATCGCGATCTATGCCTTCACGTTGGTGTGGGTGTTCACCTACCTACCCGCCTGGCCGCGCACGCGCGCCATCGTCGGGTGGACGACGGCGATTACGCTGATTCTGGAATTGGCGATCATCGATGCGCAGGCGTGGCGCGGGACGACCAGCCACTTCAACGTCGGCACGCCGCTCGATGGGGCACTCTTCAGCATCATGGGGACGGCGATTGTGGTCCAGTCGCTCGTGGCGATCCTGGTGGCGGTCGCGCTGTGGCGTCAGCAGTGTGCCGACCGTGCGCTGGGATGGGCGCTCAGGCTCGGGATGACGATCACGATCATCGGCGCGTCGACTGGCGGCCTGATGGTTGTGCCGACCGCGGCACAACTCGCCGAAACGCGCGCAACCCATCGCATGACGGTCGCGGGCGCACATACCGTGGGTGCGCCGGACGGCGAGCCGGGAATCCCCGGCACCGGCTGGAGCCGGCAGCACGGCGACATCAGGGTTCCGCATTTCGTCGGCCTGCACGCGCTGCAGGCGCTGGCACTCTTCGCGGTCCTCTTGCCGCGCCGTGGTGCCGACGCGCGCCGCGTTCGTGTCACGCTGATCGCTGCCGGCAGCTACACTGCGCTGTTCGCAGTCCTACTCGTGCAGGCGCTGCGCGGGGAACCCGTGATCGCCCCCTCCACGTCCACTGTCGTGCTGTTGGGTGCGTGGGCGCTTGTCACCGCGGTCGCGATCGCGGTGGCTGCTGCGTCTCGTACGGCGGCTGCGAGGACCTCGCCGATTGTTCCGGGATGAGCTATGACGCCTGACTAACTGTTTTTGATCGCGAACGGCGTGGCGCTGTGCGCCTGGGCGCTTCTGATCGTGCTGCCGCGAAAGCGATGGGGCTCCGAAGTCGTGGCGCCGATCGCGATGCCGGCGCTTTTCGCAGCGATCTATGCAGGACTTCTCGCGACCCAATGGAAGGGCAGCTCCGGCGGATTCTCGTCGCTGCCCGATGTCGCGAGACTCTTCAGTCAGCCGTGGCTGCTGCTCGCCGGCTGGCTACACTATCTCGCGTTCGGTCTTTTTGTCGGCAGCTGGGAAGTCCGCGACGCTCGCGAGCGCGGCATTCCGCACCTGGCAGTCGTGCCGTGCCTCCTGCTCGCGTTCCTGTTCGGCCCGGCCGGCTGGCGTGCGCATTCCGGCCTCCGAACAGCGTATGGCCTTCGTGGCGTGCGGACTTAGTCGGCGCGCAGCACCGCAATCGGATCCATCCGCGACGCGCGGCGGGCGGGCAGATAGCTCGCAAACAGC
>CANIBQ010000080.1 GCA_947465645.1 Acidobacteriota bacterium
GGGTCGCGGTGGCAATCCAGGCACCACTCCATCTGCAGCGACACCTTCTGAATCATCAACGGCATCTTGTCGACGCGGCCGTGGCACGTTTCACAACCGACGCCCTTGGTCACGTGGATGCTGTGGTTGAAGTAGACGAAGTCAGGCAGATCGTGCACCCGCACCCACTGCAACGGCTTGTCGTCGCGGAAGCTGGCCCGCACCGGTTCCAGATACGGACTCGTCGACCAGATCTGCGAGTGGCAATTGATGCAGGTCTTGGTCGGCGGAATGCCGGCCGACGGCGACACCTCCACCGACGTGTGGCAGTAGCGGCAATCGATGCCAATGCCCCCAACATGGTGCTGGTGACTGAATTGGACAGGCTGCTCGACGAACTGATTCGCGCTTGTGACGAAATCGGATCGTTGAATCGTCAGAACCACCCAGCCGAGGCCGAGCAGCCCGAACATGAGGGTGAGCAAGCTGGCTCTGGACCAGGCATTAGCGCTCTTTGGGAATACCTGCGACATGCGTCCTTGCAGCCCCCGGGGGTTAGGGCACCAATTCATCCACGGAGGGCGAGGGCTTCAGCCGTCGTCACCCGACAGAGGTGGTACCAGAAATGCACACTTTACCCCTAGTCAAGCTGGGGCGAAGTCTTGTGAAAAATTTCGCAAGCTCATTGTATTAGAAAAGGATCGGCATTTCCACAGGCACTCGGCTCGCGGAATCCAGACAGATTAGGTCGGATAGCCAAACGAGAACCCTTCGCGCTTGACGAGCCGTCGGCCGATGTCATAATCGGCGCGGGCGGGTGGCCCTTCACGCCCTCAAACCTACCTACAATGCTCATGCATCGGATTGTGTGCGTCGGTGTCAACTACCGGACTGCACCCGTTGAATACCGGGAAAAGCTCGGGAGTGATCTACCCGTGCTGTGCGAACGGGTGTGCGCGCGTGCGCACGCAGCATCGAACTGCGACGGCGAGTCGATACACGAGCTCGCCTGGCTCTCCACGTGCAACCGCGTCGAGCTCTACGCGCTCGTCGGTGAGAGCGGGGAGACCGCGCCACTCGTCGCGATCCTGGCCGATGCCGGCGGGCTGGATCCGAGGGACGTCGCGGGCCATACCTACCGGCACTGCGGGTCCGAGGCCATCCGGCACCTGTGCCGTGTCGCCTCTGGTCTCGATTCGATGGTGCTCGGCGAACCCCAGATTCTCGGCCAGGTGGCCCAGGCGCTTGAGGACGCCCGATCAAGGCGCACCGTCGGACCGGTCTTGAACCGCGTCTTTCGCCGCGCCATCCGCACTGGACGCCGCGCGCGCAGCGAGACTTCGATCGGCAGAAACCCCGCGACCATGAGTTCGGTCGCGGTGGCACTGGCCGGCAGCATCGTCGGCTCTCTCCGCGACCGGCGCGTGCTGGTCATCGGCCTCGGCGAGATGGGCTCGGTCACGGTCAAAGCGCTTCGCTCGCGACAGGTCAGGGAGATCGCGGTCGCAAACCGCACGCACGCCCGCGCCGAGGAAGTCTCCGCGCGGTGGGGATATCGCGCATACCCGATGGACGAGCTGGCGGCGGCTCTGGAATGGGCGGACGTGGTGATCAGCACCACGCGCTGCCCGCACCTGATCGTCGACGGGGCAATCGTGGCGGACGTGGTCGCATGCCGCGACGGCCGCGCGCTCGTCTTCGTCGACATCGCGGTTCCGCGCGACATCGATCCGGCGGTTCGCGAGCTTCCGGGCGTCCACCTCTTCGACGCCGACGACTTGAGCGGCAACCTGGACGACGGTCTCGCGGCACGCCGGAACGAGATTCCCGGGGTGGAACGCATCGTCGGGGAAGAGATCGCGTCCCTTGAAACCGAACTTCGCGAGATCGAGGTCGAGCCGCTGATCGAGCACATGCGGGCCGGGCCGCGATGAGTCGTCGGTTCGGACGCTGACGGTGGAGTCGGTCGCCCATGCCGCCGTTCAAAAACAATCGTCTCGTCGTCGGCTCGCGCAAGTCCGGGCTCGCGAGGTGGCAGGCCGAGCATGTGATCGAGCGGTTGCAGCGGGCGTGGCCGGACGTCGTGCTGGAGATCCGGACCTACGTCACCGACGGCGACGGCGACCTCGAGACGGCGCTGCCGGAGTTCGGCGGCAAAGGGGTGTTCACCACACGGCTCGAGCAGGCACTCGCCGCGGAGGAGATCGACCTCGCGGTCCACTCGTTGAAGGACCTCCCTGTGGACACCGGCCGCGAGTTCATGATCGGCGCCGTCACCAGCCGCACCGACCCGCGCGACTGCGTGGTCGCGCGCAACGCTTGGACGCTCGGCACGCTCCCGCCCGGTGCGGTCGTCGGAACGTGCAGCCTCCGCCGCCAGGGCCAGCTGCTTGCTCGGCGCCCCGACCTTTTGGTGAAGCCGATCCGCGGGAACGTGGACACGAGAGTGCGCAAGGTGCTCGACGGTGAGTACGACGCGGCGTTGCTGGCGGCGGCCGGAGTGACGCGCCTCGGACTCGCCACCCACGTGACCGAATGGATCCCGGCGGAAGCGATGCTCCCCGCGCCGGGACAGGGAGCGCTCGCGGTGCAGTGCCGCACGGGCGACAAGGAAACGCTCCGCCGGCTCGCGGCGATCGATGAGGCGGAGGTCCGCGTGGCGGTGGAAGCCGAGCGGGCGTTCCTTCAGCACCTGGGCGGCGGATGCTCGGCGCCGATCGCGGCATACGCGCGCATGGACAACGGGCGCCTGCGCATGACGGGAGTGGTCGCTTCGCCCGACGGCCGGCGCGTCGTTCGCGTGGAAGACGAGGCGGAGGATGGCGGGGTGCTCGCTCGCCGGCTCGCCGCGCGCGCGCTCGATGAGGGCGCGCAAGCGATCCTCACGGAGTTCCGGGCGCGGACCTCCCCGGCCGGGCTGGCGGCCCAGAACCGCGTCCTCGAAGGACGGCGCGTGGTGGTGACGCGGGCGCGGGCGGAGGCCGAGGCGCTGTGCGAACGGCTCGCCGCACTGGGGGCAACCGCCATTTGTGCGCCGGCGATCCGGATTGAGCCGGTCGGCGACCTCCGCCCCCTGGACGAAGCGATCGCGGAGATCGCGTCGTTCGACTGGGTGGTGTTCACCAGCACGGACGCGGTGGCGATCTTCTGTCAGCGCTGGAGGCACGCGGGCAGGACACCGGCGGACCTGCGCGGCGTCAAGGTCGCCGCCGTCGGTCCCGCGACGGCACGCGCGCTCGCCGCATGGGGTGCGCCGCCCGACTTCGTGCCAGACGAGTTCGTCGGCGACGCGCTGGCCGAAGGGCTCGCGATCGTTCCCGGTAACCGCGTGCTGCTGCCGCGCGCCGAGATCGCGCGCCATGAGACGGTGGCGATCCTCGAGCGTCGCGGTGCCGCGGTGGTGGTCCTCCCGATCTATCGGACGGTGGCGGCGGAGATGGACCTGACGGTGATCGAGGACATTCGCCGCGGCGTGGACGCGGTGCTCTTCACGAGCGGTTCGACGGTCACGCACTTTATGAGCATCATGCGGCAGCACGCGCCTGGTTTCGTGCTCCCCGCGCAGGCGCGGATCGTGTGCCTCGGTCCGGTCACCGCCAGCGCGGCGCGGGAGGCGGGCCTGCGGGTCGACGCCGTGGCGGCGGTCTATACGACCGAAGGCCTGGTCGACGGTGTGGTGGGCGTATTCTCGAAAGGCGAGGTGGCTGGTGGCGAATGAGACGCGGAGTTCAGAGCCCGTGCGTGAGCGGCGGTCGCTCCCACGGCGCGAGCGGCGGCTGAGGGCGACGCCAGGGTTGCGGCGGATGGTGCGCGAGACGTCGCTGGCGGCGGACGACTTCGTCTACCCGCTGTTCGTGACGCACGGGCGCGAGATCCGCAAGCCGATCGCGTCGATGCCGGGCATCTTTCAGCTCTCGGTCGACCAGTCGGTCGCGGAAGCCACGCGCGCCGCGTCGCTCGGCGTTCCCGCCGTGCTGCTCTTCGGCCTCCCGGCGTCCAAGGACCCGATCGGCGAAGAGAACTTCTCGCCGCACGGCGTCGTCGTGCAGGCGGTGCGCGCGATCAAGCAGGCGGTGCCGGAGCTGGTCGTGATCACCGACGTGTGCCTGTGCGAGTACACCGACCACGGCCACTGCGGCGTGCTCAACGCCGGCGGCGAGGAGCGGCCGCATCCGGGCCTCCCCGAGGGCTATGTCCTGAACGACGAGACGCTCGCTGTCCTCGATCGGGTCGCGGTCGCGCACGCCGAAGCGGGCGCCGACCTCGTCGCGCCGAGCGGCATGATCGACGGCATGGTGGGGAGCATCCGCACGGCTCTCGACGCCGCCGACCTCGCGCACGTCGGTATTCTGTCGTACTCGGTGAAGTACGCGTCGGCGTTCTACGGACCGTTCCGCGAGGCCGCCGAGGGAGCGCCCACGTTCGGGGATCGCAAAACGCACCAGATGGACCCGGCGAACGCCCGTGAAGCGCTGCGCGAAGCGGAGCGCGACGTGGCCGAAGGCGCCGACATGCTCATGGTGAAGCCGGCGCTGGCGTACCTCGACGTGATCCGACTGCTGCGCGGTCGCTTCGACTCCCACCCGCTGGCCGCGTACAATGTCAGCGGCGAATACGCGATGATCAAGGCCGCAGCGGCGAACGGGTGGATCGACGAGCGCGCCGCGGTGCTGGAGACGCTCACCGCCATCAAGCGGGCGGGGGCGGACGTCATCATCACGTATCACGCACTGGAAGCGGCACAATGGCTGAAGTGATGAGCGCCGAGTCCAAGACCCTCGACCTCCTCGAGCACAGCCACGCCGGGGACGGCCGCCCGATCACGAGCAACCGGCGACTGTTCATGCAACTGCTCGCCTACGGTGGTTGCCGCGATACCACGGCGCTCGTCGATGCGCTCGGGAGTCATGCCATCGCAGGCGCTCTCTACGAAGATGTCAACGATCCACACGGTGTCGCTCTGCTCACGTTCAGCGAGGACCCGGCGTACTTCGTCGACGACGTGCGGCGGTTTCTTTGTCGAACGCCGTTTGCCGAACTCGTGCCGAAACCGGAGTACACGATGTTCGGGCGAACCTACGCGCTGGGCCACGAGCCCGACCTCGTCGACGGGTTGATCCTTCGGCCGATCCGGCGCGTGCTGGACCCGAAGCTCGCCTGGGTCATGTGGTATCCGCTGCGCCGCGCCGGCTCGTTCGAGCAACTCGCGCCCAAAGAGCAGAACACGGTCCTGATGGAGCACGGCGGCATCGGTCGCGCGTACAGCAAGGCGGGCTACCTTAACGACGTCCGCCTGGCGTGCCACGGCCTCGACAAGTTCGACAACGACTTCGTGATCGGGCTGCTCGGGCCGGAACTCTTCCCGCTCTCCTCGATCGTGCAGCGCATGAGGCGGACGCGCCAGACCTCGCTTCACCTCGAGCGGCTGGGACCGTTCTTCGTCGGGCGGGTCGCCTGGCAGTCGGCGCCGCCCTCGCCATGAGCACGACCGGCCGCACGCCGGCCGTTGCGGCCGCGGAACCCACGTCGCCCTTCCTGCGCGCCTGTCGCCGGCTGCCGGTCGAGCGCACACCGGTGTGGCTCATGCGCCAGGCGGGGCGCTACCTGCCGGAGTACCGGGCCCTGCGCAAGCAGCACGGGATTCTCGACATCATTCGCACGCCCGAGCTCGCCGCCGAAGTGACACTGCAACCGATCCGCGCCTTTGGGTTCGACGCGGCCATCATCTTTGCCGACATTCTGCCGCCGCTCGTCGGCATGGGTCTCGAGCTGGCGTTCACCGATGGCGATGGCCCGCGCATCAGCAACCGCATCACGGGTCCGCGCGATGTCGACCGCCTCGGGACGCCGCCCGCCGAGGAGACCATGCCGCACACTCTTGAGGCGATCCGCCTCGTCGCGCGCGAGCTGGAGGCGAGCGGCACGCCAGTCATCGGTTTCGCCGGCGCGCCGTTCACGCTCGCCTGCTACGCCATCGAAGGGGGCACCTCGAAATCGTTCGCGAAAGCGAAGGCGATGATGTTCGGCGAGCCCGCCGCGTGGAAGCGTCTGATGACCAAGCTCGTCACCGTGCAGGCAGACTACCTTGCCGCGCAGGCGCGGGCAGGCGCCCAGGCGCTCCAGGTGTTCGATTCGTGGGCGGGGATCGCGCTTGGCCTCACCGACTACCGGCGCTTCGCGCTCCCCTACACCGCGATGCTCCTCGAACGTCTGAAAGACGTCGGTGTGCCGGTGATCCACTTCAGCATGGGCACGTCCTACTACATCGACGAGGTCGCCCGTGCGGGCGGCGACGTGATCGGTGTCGACTGGCGGCGTCCCCTCGACGAGGCCTGGCAGGCGATCGGATACGAGCGTGCCATTCAGGGGAATCTCGACCCCGCGGCCTTGCTCGCGCCGTGGCGTGAACTTCGCTACCAAATCGACGACATCCTCGACCGAGCCGCGGGGCGACCCGGCCACATCTTCAACCTCGGTCACGGCGTGCTGCCGGAAACGCCGGTCGACCACGTCCGCCGGCTGGTCGACCACGTGCACCAGCGAACCGTGGTCGCGCGATGATGCGCCGGCCCATCGGTCTGCTGGTCATGGCGTACGGCGGCCCGCAGTCGCTGGAGGACCTGCCCGGCTACCTCGCCGACATCCGTCGCGGTCGGCCCACGCCACGCGCGATCCTCGATCAGATCGCGCACAACTACCGCTCGATCGGCGGGACGTCGCCGCTCCTCGCGATCACGCGCCGGCAGGTAGCCGCCCTGGCCGTGCGTCTCGGAACGGACCGCTTCGAGTGTTACCTCGGCATGCGTCACTGGGCGCCGTGGATCGAGGACACCGTGGCATGCATGGTCGACAACGGGGTGACGCACGCGGTGAGCCTGGTGCTGGCCCCGCACTACAGCCGCATGAGCGTCGGTGCCTACCAGCAGCGGATTACCGAGGGGCTGGAAATGGCGCACGGAGACATCGAGTTCGTCCACGTGGCGAGCTACCACGATGCGCCCGGGTACATCGAGGCGCTGGTGCGGCGCGTGCGCGACGGGATCACCATCTGGCCGGACCCGGACCGCGATCGGGTGCACGTGGTCTTCAGCGCACACAGCCTGCCGGCGAGCATCGTCGCTGGGGGCGACGTCTACGACGCGCAGTGCCGGGAAACGGCGCGCCGGGTGGCGGCGAGCGTGGGACTCCCCGATGGCCGCTGGTCGTGGAGCTACCAGTCCGCCGGGCGCAGCCCTGAGCCGTGGCTCGGGCCGGCGCTCGAGGATCACCTCGGCACGCTCGCACGCGACGGCGTGCGTCATGTATTGAGCGTTCCCGTCGGGTTCGTCGCGGAAAACGTGGAAGTCCTCTACGACATCGACATCAAGGCGCGAGAGCACGCGCGCGCGCTCGGCGTTCGGCTCGAGCGTGTGCCCATGCTCAACGACGATCCGATCTTCATCGAGGCGCTCGCGGAGACCGTCGAAGCGCACGCGGCCGCGTGGTTGCGCGGATCGGTGGACGCGGCGTGATGCAGATCGCGGTGGTCGGGGGCGGGGTGACCGGGCTCGCCGCGGCGCTTCGCCTGCTGCGGCGCGCGCCGGGCGCCGCGGTGACGCTGTTCGAGAAGGGGGAGCGCCTTGGGGGAAAGATCCACACCGAGCGCGTCGACGGGTTCGTGATCGAGGCCGGGGCGGATTCGTTCCTCACCCGGAAGGTCCGCGGCGTGGGGCTCTGCGAGGAGTTAGGTCTTGCCGGTCATCTCGTCGCGCGGCAGGCGCAGCACGCGGGGACGTTCGTCCGGCTGGGCGGTGCGCTCCACCCGCTGCCCGAGGGGCTTACGGGCATGATCCCGACGCGCCTCGACTCGTTGACCGAGAGCGCGCTCCTGTCACCCAGCGGGCACGCGGCGCACGCGGACGAGTGTTCGGTGCCTGCGCCGAAGGACCTGCGCGAGGAATCGATCGCCCAGTTCGTGACGCGGCGCTTCGGTCGCGAAATGTACGAGCGCATCGTCGAGCCGCTGATGGCGGGGATCTACGGCGGCGACGGGGAGCGGTTGAGCCTGGACGCCACGTTCCCGCAGCTCCGCGATCTCGAGCGCCGCTACGGGAGCCTCACCCGCGGTCTCGCCGCGTCGCGTGATGAGGGCGTGGTCGATGCCACGCCGCCGTTTGTCTCCTTCGCCAGTGGGATGGGAGAGCTGATCGAACATCTGGAGGCACGATTGCGCGAAGCGTCGATCCAGACGAGCGTCGAGGTGGTAGCGCTGGAGCCACGCGCAGGGGGAGGGTTCGTGCTCGTCCTCGATGACGGAGCGGGCGTCGAGGCCGACGCGGTGATACTCGCGACTCCTGCGCCGACGACTGCAGGCATCACGCGCGCCTTCGACCGGGAGCTATCCAAGCTGCACGCCGCGATCCCGTACGCCTCGTCCGTCACCGTGAGCCTCGCCTTCCGCGAGCGAGACCTCCCGCGGCCGGTCGCCGGCTACGGCTACCTCGTCCCCCGCGTCGAGGGCTCCGATGTGGTTGCGTGCACGGTGGCATCGAACAAGTGGCCGGGCCGCGCCAGGCCCCTTCACGCACTCTTCCGCGTCTACCTCCGCGCTCACGATGGCGGCGACATCACGGGCAAGACCGATGACGCGCTGGTCGGTGCCGCGCGGCGCGAGCTGAAAGAGACGTTCGGGGTCGCGGCGCCGCCGGTGCTCGTGCGCGCGTGCCGCTGGCCAGCGGCGCTCCCGCAGTACACGATCGGTCACGGCGGGCGCGTGGCGCACATCCGCGAGCGGCTGGCCGCCCACCGCGGCCTCTTCGTCGCGGGAGCGGCCTACACCGGCGTGGGCATTCCCGACTGCATCGCTTCCGGCGAGGCGGCTGCCGACGAGGCACTCGTTCACTTTGGCGCCGACGAGCGGGCGGCACGGGGCGCAAGCGCGTGAGACAGAGGACTGTTAATTCGACCGCTCCATCGAGCTCTTCGCCCGTACGGGCGTTCAAAGCCGTCGGTGGGCAGCCGCTCTTCATCGAGCGCGGCGAGGGCGCGTATCTCGTTGATGTGGACGGCAAGACGATAAGCCGTATTGCCGTATTAGCGGGGTCTCCGGGTCAACTTAAGGGCCGTTCTCAGACCTAGCGGTGACCGGAATGTTCTCGGTCGTCAGCACGGGCGGACGGGAGTACCGGTATCTCGATGGCACGAGGGTGGTGAGAAAGTAGATTGCGAACTCCAGGCAGGTGCGCTAGAGTCGCCGCGCGTCAGGAGACTTCAATGTCACAGGGTCAGATCGATCGGCGCCGGGTTCTCAGGTTCGGGGCGGTAACGGCACTGGGTGCCTGGTCAGGGTTCGGCGCCTCGGCTGTTGGCGCGGTGACCGGTCCGCAACCGGATCTAACCGACAACGCGGGTCTCCTCCATTTCTCCGTGATGATTCCCGGCCTTCCAGAGTCCAGCAAGAACGTCCGCGAGATTGCGATCGATGAGCTGAACATCGACGCGCGCGAGATGACAACGGGCGCCGATCAAGAGATTTGGCACGTCAAGCCGGGCGACGTGCACGCCGGCTCAGCGAGGCTCACGATTGGCGCGGCCCCTGGCAGCCGCAAGGAGCTGCTCGCGTGGTGGGCTGAAGCTGCGAAGGGCAAGAACATCCGCAAGAACATCAGCGTGACGCTGTTCAAGTCGGACGGCAAGATGGAGCGCACCTTCAGCCTGAGCGACTGCTTCCCGACCTCGTGGTCGAGCGTCAACTTCGACACGAGCTCGACCGTCCAGAGCGAGACGCTGACGGTCAAGATTGGCCGGATCGAGTTCAAGACGTAGGGGGCGTGATGGCTGAAGCGTTTACCAGCGACAAGTTCGCGCAGGTCCGGGGCTTCTCGGTCGAGATCACGGGCGCCACCGGCAAAGAGGTCGACACCGCCTGGGAGTCGGTCTCGGGCGGCGAGCTGATCATCGAGCAGACCGAAACCACCGTGGGCTCGGACAAGTTCCAGACCCATGCGCCCGGCCACAAGTCGGTAGGCGAGATCACGCTTCGCGGCGCGATGACCGACAAACGGCAGGCCTTGTGTACGTGGATTAACGAGACGGTCGTGGGCAAGCCGTGGAAGCGGAGCGTCGCGATCACGCCGATCGATCTGAACGGCGTGTGGGGCGAGACGCTGATCTTCCACGATTGTGCCTTGACCGCATACGCGCTGCCGCGGCTCGCGGTCCAGGACCCCAAGGATCCGTGTCCTCCCGGGCCGGGCAAAGAGGAAGTCCGCTTCACCTACGCCGAGTGGACCGTCAGGCCCTAGTCAGGTTCGCCAGGTTCGTCAGGTTCGTCAGGTTCGAGCGTTCCGGGAACATGCTGTAGAGCGTCTACGCCTAAGACGATGCCTGGCGGCGTACCTGCGATAGAGGGCCGCCGCCACGCGTCAGACCTGTCTGGCGCATCTGCTGCGGCCATCGTACACGCCGGCGATGCCCTGCCCCTGGACGGCGACGGTCACGCGCTTCGGAGGGGCGTTGCCGTGTCTCGCGCTTGTATGGTGCGCGCGTTGACTTGATTCCGGTTGCGGCGTAGCATCCGACGTATTCTCGGGCGCCACATTACGCATCGAGGACGAACTCCCGGCCAACGTTGAACGGGGACATGGATGGCGGACACTCTCTACGAGACGATGGGCGGAAGGCTTCGCATCAAGGCCGCGGTGGAGCTGTTTTACGCCAAGGTGTTTGCCGACGACAACGTCCGGCACTTCTTCGAGGGTGTTGATGTGCAGGGCCTGCACGCGCGGCAGAGCATGTTTGTCAGCATGCTGCTCGGCGGGAAGATCGTTTACACCGGCAAGGACATCCGCGACGCCCACGCCAAACCCCGCATGAAGGGGATGACCGACGCTCACTTCGACACCATGCTCAAGCATTTCCACGACGCGCTGGACGAAATCCAAGTCCAACCGGACCGAGTAGTGGAAATCATGGCGTTGCTCGAAGGCACTCGCGACGCCGTTCTGGGCCGCGCGCCCCGGCAAGAGGCTAAACCCGATGCTCAGTTGAGTTGAGACCTTCGTGTACTTCGTGTCTTCGTGGTTGCCTTCGGTCTTGGCGAATCGAGCGGCGAAAGCTACATCGTCATGGAGTACGTGGACGGCGACACGCTCCACGCCGTGGCGACGACGGGACCGGTGCCCATCCGCCAGGTGCTCGAGATCGCGCACGCGCTGGCACTCTTCCGCGTCTACCTCCGCGCCCACGACGGCGGCGACATCACGTGCGAGACCGATGACGCGCTGGTCGGTGCCGCGCGGCGCGAGCTGAAAGAGACGTTCGGGGTCGCGGTGCCGCCGGTGCTCGTGCGCGCGTGCCGCTGGCCCGCGGCGCTGCCGCAGTACACGATCGGTCACGGCGGGCGCGTCGCGCACATCCGCGAGCGGCTGGCCGCCCACCGCGGCCTCTTCGTCGCCGGAGCGGCCTACGCCGGCGTGGGCATTCCGGACTGCATCGCTTCCGGCGAGGCGGCGGCGGACGAGGCACTCGTTCACTGTGGCGCCGCCGACCAGGCGCACGCGCGTGAGCCGAGAGGACTGTTGTGATGAAGAGAATCGACCGCTCCATCGAGCTCTTCGCCGCCGCGCAGCGCTTGCTGCCCGGCGGCGTCGACTCGCCCGTGCGGGCGTTCAAAGCTGTCGGTGGGCAGCCGCTCTTCATCGAGCGCGGCGAGGGCGCGTATCTCGTTGATGTGGACGGCAACCGCTACATCGACTACGTCCTGTCGTGGGGACCGCTCATCCTCGGGCACGCGCACCCGCGAGTGGTGGCGGCGGTGCAGGAGGCCGCGGCGCGCGGGACGAGCTACGGCGCACCGAGCCCGCTTGAGCTGGACCTTGCGCGGTGCGTGGTCGAACGGATGCCCGCCATCGAGATGGTGCGCTTTGTCAACTCGGGCACCGAGGCCACCATGTCCGCGATCCGCTTGGCGCGCGCGTTCACCCGGCGCGACAAGATCATCAAGTTCGAGGGTGCCTACCACGGCCACGCCGACCTGCTGCTCGTCAAGGCCGGTTCGGGCGTCGCCACACTCGGGCTGCCAGACTCGCCCGGCGTCACCCGCGGGGCCGTGGCCGACACCCTCGTCGCCCGCTACAACGACCTCGCGTCCGTGCGCGCGCTCTTTGAGACGCACGCCGAAGGCATCGCGACCGTCATCGTCGAACCCGTCGCGGGCAACATGGGACTCGTACCGCCCGTGGCCGGATTTCTCGAGGGGCTTCGCACTCTCACGCGGGACGCCGGAGCGCTCCTGCTGTTCGACGAGGTGATGACCGGCTTCCGCGTCCACCCTGGCGGCGCCCAAACGCACTACGGGGTGACGCCTGACCTCACGACCCTTGGCAAGGTGATCGGCGGCGGGCTGCCGGTGGGCGCGTACGGAGGGCGGCGGGAGATCATGGAAATGGTGGCGCCTTCGGGGCCCGTGTATCAGGCGGGAACGCTCTCGGGCAACCCGCTCGCGATGGCCGCCGGGATCGCCACCCTCGAGGTGCTCCGCGATCCGTTGGTGTGGGAGCGCCTGGAGCGCGCGGGGGCGCGGCTGGTCTCCGGCCTGGAAACCGCCGCGCGCACAGCAGGCGTCCCGCTTCAGTGCGCGCGCGTGGGCACGATGTTCGGGTTCTTCTTCGCCGACGCGCCGGTCACCGACTGGGCGTCCGCGAAGTGCGCCGACACTCGACGCTTTGGGGACTTCCACCGCGCGATGCTCGAGCGCGGCGTCTACCTCGCGCCATCGCAGTTCGAGGCCGCGTTCCTCTCCATCGCGCACGGTGACGCGGAGATCGACCGAACGATCGAGGCCGCGGCGGAGGTGTTCGAGGGACTGCGTGGTGTGGAGTAATGCGTTGAGCGCATCGACCAAGAGCTGAGTGCCGCAGCCGCCCCCGAGCCGGACGACGGCTTGGGGGTCGCCACGACCGACGTAGAGGTCGAGCGCCTCGGCGGCGGGACGCGAACGACCGCGTCGAGGTCGTGCCCTGGCTGGAGAGACGATAAGCCGTATTAAAGCCGTATTAGCGGGGTCTCCGGGTCAACATAAGGCCCGTCCTCAGACCCTGCCCTAGTCCCTAGCTAGTCCCCAGTCCCTATTTCTTTGGTACCGCCGTCATCAGGATCTCCAGCGCCTTGCCAAACGTGGGGCGCACGCTGCGCTGGCCCTTGAAGTTGCCGATGCGCACCACCACCAGATCGTGCGACGGGATGATCCACACCTGCTGTCCGCCGGCGCCGTTCATCGAGTACGCCTCTTTCGGTATCGGCCAGCCGCCGTCGCCGTTGATCCAGAAGAAGCCGCCGTAGACGAGACGCTCGTCGGCCACCCACGCGGGTGCCAGCGTGCTCACGAAGTCGTTGTAGTTCTCGGGCAGCAGGCGTTCGCCGCCAGGCGCCACGCCGTCGTTCAGATACAGGTTGCCGAGACGCGCCCAGTCGCGGCCCGACATGTACTCGTAGCCCTGTGTGAGGAAGTTGCCCGATGGATCGGTTTCCATCACCATCGTGCGCACGCCGATCTTGTCCCACAGCGCGCGCTGCGGGTACGAGTGGTAGTCGAGCTTCAGCTTCTCGATGCCCAGTCGGTTCAAGTAGTTGGTGAGCACCGGGTCGGTGTTGCGGTAGCGGCCCACTGTGTTCGGTGGCCACTGCTGCGGCCGCGTCGCGGCGTACTTGAAGGCGTTGCCGGCGTCGGTGTAGAGATACAGATGATCCGGGTACGGCCCTTTGGGATCGTAGTCGGGATCCGACGGGCTGATGATGCGGATGCCGCTCGACATCCGCAGGATGTCCTGAATCTTGATCTGCGCCCGCGGGTCGTTCGGTTGCACCTGCCATTCCGGCACCGGCGCCGCCTGGTCGAGCGTGTAGACGCCCTTGTGAATGAGCGTGCCCATGATGGTGGAGGTCACGCTCTTGCCCATCGACCAGCTTTCGAGCGGCGTGGTCGGCGTGATGCCCTCGCCGTAGCGCTCGGCGATGATCCGGCCCTTATAGCTCACGACGAAGGCCGTCGTCTCGGCTTCGGGCAGTGAATAGGCGGCTTCTACCGCGGCCTTCACCTTCGCCTCGTCCACGCCGTCAGGCACGGGCGTCGTGGGCATGCGGTCGCCCATCGGCCACGCCTGCGCACTGGCGGCGGGCAGGTTCGGCTTCACCGGCCTGGGGGTGAAATCGAGCTTCTCGGTGCCTTCCGGATACGTCACGCAGCCTTGGCCGTTGGTATAGACCGCGGTGCGCACGGTGCCGTTCGGCAGCGTGATGCTCACGGTCTTCTTCACCTTGTCGACCACCGGCTTGCCCACCTTCGCCCGTTCTTCGTAGGGCCCGCTGAAGTAGCCCACGTGTTCGGCGGCGAAGTCGATGTCGTAGCCGGTGATGAACACGGCCGAGCACATCGTCTTGGCGAAGCCAGACGTGTGGTGCGAGAGCGCGTCGCCTGGCACCGGTTCGTAGGTGGTGGGCAACTCCAGCGACTTGGCCCGCGCAATCAGCTTCTGGCGCGCGGCCTCGGCCGGGTCAACTGGCGCCGCCGCGGCGGGCGCCGGAGCGGGCTCGGGCGCCGCTGTGCACGCGGCCCCCAGCGTTGCAACCCACACCAGCAGCACTGCCAACGATCGTGCGCTTCTCGCCTCGCGTCGTCGAATTCGCATCAGGAGCCCCCTCAGGACGGGGGCAGTCTACACCGATGTCGGGCTCAGGCCGGCTCTATCGTACCGGGCGTGACCCGCGTTAGGCTAGGCTTTACGAGAATGCGGGAAACGTGAGGGTGAAGCCTGTGACGTCATCGATCGCCGCCGCCTTCATCGTGCTCGCGACCTGCGCGCTGCCCAGTGCTGCCGAGTATCGGACGGTGACGGGCGAGGTCGTGGCTCCCTCTTGTACCGCCGATGAGGACGAAAAGCCGTATTAGCGGGGTCTCCGGGTCAACATAAGGCCCGTCCTCAGACCCTGCGCTCATTAACCTTGGGCTCAGCAAGGCCATCGCGTTCACCGCGCCCGACGCGACGCCGCAATCGCTGAAGGACCGAAAGGACAGCTACGCCGACTTCGACGTGGTTCGGCGCGAGTACACGCATTCGCACATCTGGACGGTCGAGGTGGCGCAGGTGATGAACGCCCCGGGGACTGGGAGGCAGCGCACGAGCGGCAAGGACTTCACGGTCGGCGCGCCGCGTTCCCTCACCGACGGGTTCGACGAAAACCCCGGCTTCGTGGCGTGGAACACCGACGGCCTCTACTTCAGCGGTCTCCAGAAAACAGCGTCACGCCTGTTCCGCGTGGATCCGGCCACCGCGAGGTTCACCCGCGTCAGCGCCCCCGACATCACGACCTTCACGATCAACTACCTCGGCGACGACCCGATCGACGATCCAGCGATCTATGCCAAGACGTCGCCGATGGCGTACCTCAAGAAGGCGAAGACGCCCACGCTGATTCAGCACGGCGACCGCGACCCGCGTGTGCCGATTGCCAATGCGTACGAACTGCGGCAGGGACTGGAAGACCGCGGCGTCAAGGTGGAAATGGTCGTCTACAAAGGCTTCGGCCACGGCATCAACAAGCCGAAGTCGATGCGCCTCCGGATTTGTCGAACCTGCCGGTCGTGAAGAAACCTGGCGGAAAGGGCGAGAGGTAGCCTCGGGCAGCAGCCGCCGACCTTCATCCCAAGGGGGACGCGTCAGAAGTCGTAGGTCACGCCGACCCGCAGGGTGCGCGGCGGCAGGATGTCCGTCACCCGCCCGAAACTCGGCCCCGACACGTAGGTGACGGCGGTAATCGCGTTCGTATTGGTGACATTGAGTATGTCGAAGCTCAGGTTCACCCGGCCCTTCGGCAGATCGAACATCTTCGACACCCGTGCATTGAACGTCGTCAGCCGGCCTTCCGTCCTGGAGCCAAACGGCTCGAGCCTGATCGTGGCCGACGCCAGCTGGCGCAGCGGCGGGCCGCTGGCATCCGTAGCCCGGAAGACGTAGGTGCGTTGGCCGATGTTGCCGTTCCGGATCTCGACGATGCCGCCCACGGAAATGTCGTACGGAAAGCTGTAGTTGCCGTTCAGCTTGTATGCCCAGCGCCACGCCTCGTCGAGCGGAAAAAACTCGTCATTCGGGCTTTGTGGAATACCGGCAATCCAGCGGTGGTATTTGGTCGCGGTGTACGCGGCCAGCAGTGACCAGCTGGTGGTCATGCGGCGGGTGATCGAGCCCTCGTAGGAGCTATACGAGTCAGTGCGGCCCTCGGGCCGGTTGACTTCCTGGTTGCCCACGAAGTTGCTGCCGCGATAGGCGGGGTCGTAGTCGTAGATGGTGACCATGTCCCCATCGTCTGGCGTGTTGAGCAGGCCGTCCGGCCCGGGATCGCGACGGGGCACCGGGATATTGAACGCGCTGTACGGCCGCAGCACGTTGATGGTGTTGTAGTCGCTGCCCACCTGCTTCAAGACGTACAGGCCGCGCACCGCGAGGTTGGGCGCCAGCTCGTGCTCGATCGAGGCGGTGACCTCGTTGACGTGCGACAACTTCAGCGCGTCGTTGACCTTGTTGTTCGCGGCACTGGTCGTGCTGATGAAGTCCGGGCCGTTGGTATTGAGGTTGACCTCCCCCGGATCGTATCGGCCGTTGCGATTCGGATCGAGCCACCGGTAAATGGTCGAAAACGTCGTGTACTGGTTGTAGTTCGCGGAAATCGCGGCCTCGGTGTTGAACTTGCCATACGTGGCCTTGACCACGGTCTTGCCGCCACCGGTGAGATCCCACGCGAGCGCCGCACGAGGCCCGAAGCGGCCCCAGGTGCCCACTTCCGCGGCGGGGAAACTGGCGGCGGCTGCGAACGGCCCCGCGGGCCGTTCCTGCTCGGGCACGAACGAGTGCTGGTAATCGTAGCGCAATCCGAGATTCAAGGTCAGCCGCAGCCCTAGGCGCCACTGGTCGGTGAAATAGGCCGAGTACACGTTGTCCCAGTTGTCCGGTTCCACCGGCGCATTGGTGGTTTCGAACTGCACGGGCTGGTTCGGCACGCCGTTCACCGTGTCGTACATCAGGTGGTAATTGCCGCTGCCGGTGACCGTGGCGTTGCCGGTGATATCCCGTCGCGACACCTGGTAGCCCAGCTTGAACTCGTGATTGCCACCGAGGAAACTGGTCGGCACATACGTGGCGCTGCCGTCGGTGACCCACATCGTGAAATCGCTCTCACGCTGGATCCCGCATCCCGTGATCATCAACGTATTGCGGTTGTACGTGCCAGGCGTCGTGCCGCACGAAGGCTGCTGGGAGTAGTTCAGCAGATAGGTCGAGCGGCCGAACTGCAGGTCGAAGAACAGCCGGTCGGTCGGCGTCCCCTTCACCTCGGTCTTCCAGCGCGTCGGCACCCACTTGAACACCTGCGTGGCTTCGAACGCGAGGTGCGAGAAGTCAGGTGAGTTGGTTGGCTGCGCGGCAAACGGCGTATTCTGCGAGTCGGCGTCACTGTTGGTGACCTCGCGCGCGTAGTCGGCCACGAACTGGAACTTGCGCGACATCTGGTACTGCCCTTTGATCGTCGGATTCGTGAGGGTCGAGGATGGAAACGCCGCCGGCTCGTCGCCGGTCAGGTAGACGCCGTCGGGGCCGGCGTCGGTCACCAGACCCGGCCGCGTCGTCTCGTTGCGGCGGTCGCGATACGACCCGTAGAACCACAGCTTGTCGCGGATGATGCGGCCGCCGAGGTCTGCGCTCGCGTCGTTGAAATACTGGAGTGAGGTGCCGATCGTCAGGCCCCGGGCCTCGAGCTCGGGGCTGATGTTGCCGCCCGGCTGGCGCATGTAGGCTTCGCTGAAGCGGCCATGAAACTGGTTGCCGCCGGACTTGGTGACCATGTTGATCATCGCGCCGGCTTCCTTCACCTCGGCGCCGTTGCCGTAGGTCTTGACGTCGACTTCCTCGGTGTTGGCCAGGTCCGGAACCGAATTGGCGATGATCTTGAAGCCGTCGACCATCACGGTGACGTTGGTGTTGCCGCTGTTGAGCCCGTAGGTATTGAAACGGGCGCGCGCGTTGAGGCCGATGGCCCCGGGCTTGAAGCCGTCGGTGGCCGTCAGCCCGGGCGACATCTGAATGATGTCGGCCATTTGTTTCAGGCCTGGCAGCGAGAACGAGAGCAGGTCCGTGGGCACGTTGCGGCCCCCGCCCGTTGACGTGAGATCCACGACCGGGCTTGCGCCACTGACCGTGATGGTCTCGCTGAGCGATCCGACCTTGAGCGACACATTGACCCGCGCCGCGAAGCCGGCGGCCAGGGTGAGGCCCTGGCGGACCAGGACCTCGAATCCGGGGATCTCGAACCGCGCTTGATACGCGCCACGGGGCAGATCGATGAACCGGTAGAGACCCTGTCCGTCGGTCATCGTCGTGAGCTGCGGAACCTGCAGAGCGGGACTGGTCACGGTGACCGTGACCCCGGGCAGCGCGGCACCCGACTCGTCGGTCACGGCACCGTCGATGCTGGACGAACTGAGGTTCTGCGCCGTCGCCGGACCGGCCAGCATGAGCCACGCAGTGAGGACCACGGCAGTCGAGGGCATGATCGTGAAGCGGCGAGCGGCCCGTCTGAACAGCGGCGACATAATCTTCCCTCCAGTCGGCCCAAGGGGCCGACCTCGTCGACTGATGGTTCGGCGGGTGAACTACGGCTGGCTCGACTCGGTGCCCAGACTCACGTACCCCACGCCATTGCGGATCGTGATCTTCGTCCCCATTGGGGCCGACAGCCTCACCAGGTCGTCCAGGATCTTCTGGCCCAACGCGCCTTCCGCGAACAGGGGCCGCCCGCGCACGCTGCGGGCCTGGCCGAAGCCGAGCGTAATCGGATGCAGGGCCAGCTCCACCAGTTGGTCGCCCCGGAACCGCGGCACGGCCACCGCCGCCTCCCAGATCATGCGGTCGGCGGGAAATCCCGACTTGTCGAAGTCGTAGCGGGCATCGTTGAAGTCGTTGACGTGCGCGGTGGCACCGAGATTGAGGGGCTCGTAGTTCTCGCTGGGCAGTCGCAACAGCGTTTCGTTCTGAAAGATGAAATCGCCCAGGCTATAGAAAATGGGCTTGCCCCGGTAGATCTCCACACCGCGCAGCACGTGCGGGCCGTGACCGACGAACATGTCGGCGCCGGCATCGATCATGGCGCGGGCGAACGTCACCAGGAAATCAGCGGGCAAGGTGCGGTCGCGCCCGCCCTCGTGCGCGTGGATGCTCACCACCGTGTAGTCGGCGAGCCCCGCCGCGTTTTTGACGACCGCCGCGATCTCATCGAGGTCGACCTTCAACGGCTCGGTCCTGACCCCGGGCGTCGGGCCGGCCACGAACCGGGTCCCCATGAACGTGAGCGCGTCTCCCGTCCCCTGCGCCGGACGGCCGCTGATCTCCGCGGCAATCTCGCGCAGGGTGGCGAGCCGGACCGGCGTCACCGTCGTGGTCGTCGTGAAGCGCAGCGGATTCAAGCCGGGCCGCGCCGGCATGTCGCCGCGCGTGCGCCCCGCCCGCGAGCTGTCGGGGAACGTGGAGGCCACCGAGATCAGGGCGACGCGCCCCTTGGGCGTCTCGAGGAACTTCGCCTCACGAGCTTCCGCGAGACTCTGCCCCACGCCGGCCTGCACGACGCCCGCCTCCGCCACATACTTGGTCGTCAGGTTCATGCCCAGCACGCCGTAGTCGCCGCTGTGATTGTTGGCCCGGCCCACCATGTCGAAGCCGGCCCACACAATGTCCTTCATGAGCGACGGTTCGGCGCGCATGTAGGTGCCACCGCTCGCGGCAGAGGCGTACGGTTCGTAGTCGTGAAAGAGCATTTCGAGATTGGTGAACGCGGCGTCGGCACCGCGGACCAGCTCGATGATGCGCGTGAACGCCGGCTCGGCATACACGGAGAGCCGGCGCGTGATGATGGAATCGCCAGTCAATGCCAGCGAGAATCCCTGGGCCGGCTGCTGGGCCAGGCCCGGGAGCACCGGCGCGAGAACGCAAGCGAGGGCCGACGCAAGGATGATCGCACGCAGCCTGAGCATGGAAGCCTCCGGCGGAGACTGTAGCGTCGCGTCCGGCAAAACGCAAGGCGCCCGCTCGCTCCTCGACCTTCCGGACCGCGCGCTCTCGCACCTCCGGCGAAAACCGACTTGGACGTCCCATAGACCCCATTCTCACAAGAACTGAGGACGATAAGCCCGTGACGCTGCCCCACCTCCGCCAGTTCGACCGCTTGATGCGATTCCACTTGATCGATTGCGGCGGACCATCGCACAGGGCGCCCTCCCGTTCCAGACACCTCGCGGCGAGCGGCGATCGCGTCTTCTGGAGCCGGGCCGCGATGGCGGCAAGGGAACCAATCGGGGCTGTCGGCCTGGTCGGGCTCTCGGTCCACGCTCACGCCGCGGCGCGGGAGCGAATGCCTGTCGTGGGGGCGCTCATACTCGGGCACGCGCACCCGCAAGTGGTGGCGGCGGTGCAGGAGGCCGCGGCGCGATACCTAACCTGAACAGCCCGCCGAGTTCAGCGGCGGCGGCGGTCTTCGGTGGACTGCATCGCGTGGAGTAATGGTCGGGGCCGCGCCCCACGGAGAAGGCATTCGCGACGCTTCCTAACCTCGTGCTCGGTCAGCCCGCGCGGTCTCTTCGCCGGGGCCGAATCCGATCGAGGACGCGACGTGGGTCCACCGACGGGTGGAAGCGCCGCGCCGCGGGGAGTTGGAGGTAGAGAATCGCCGCGAGCGCGAGCAGTCCGAGCGGAAGGGACCTGATACCCAGGGCGCGCCAGATCTCACACGAGAGGAAGACGTAAACGGAGAAGCGCGCGCGTTCGTGGCGGCGAAGCAGGAGCGTGCCGACAATTGGCGCGATCAGGACATAGACGAACCCATCCCACGCTCGTCGGCTGCCGAAGTTGAGCCACTGCCGACCCAGCCAGAGAGCCACCAGATGGACAATCGGACCGACCAGCAGCGCGATCGTGAGAAACCAGAGGCCGACAGGTCGCGAGATGGGCACGCTGCCGGCAGTTGCCGGGGCGGGAGCCGGGCGGGCATCGACCGCTGCCATGTTCAGAGTCTATCCCCAGACCGTCCGGGCCGGGCTTGACCCTCGTCCGCGTTCGTGGATAGAATCGCGGCGCAATCGACGGGATCTCAGTCTTCCACGATAAATCCTTTGGGGGCGCGTAGATGTGGCGTCACAGTTCCATGGCGGACTTGCGGCTTGGGCACCGCTCTTCCTGCGCCCGGGAGTCCTAGCCATTGAGCCAGATCTTCCCCCCTTGGTGGAACAAGGTCCCGCTCGCGGCCGCCATCGCAGGCAGCGTCGTTCCGGTGCTCGCGATCGCGGGCATCTGGTACTTTTTTTCCCCGTGGTACACAGACGTAGGCTACCGTCCCGCTCAGCCCGTCCCGTACAGCCACAAGCTCCACGTGGGCGAGCTTGGTCTCGATTGCCGCTACTGTCACGCCTCGGTCGAGATTTCCAGCGTCGCTAACCTTCCGCCCACGCAGACGTGCATGAACTGCCATCAGGTCGTGAAGAGGGACAGCGTGAAGCTCGCACCGATTCGGGAAAGCGCCGCCAGCGGCAGGCCGATGCGCTGGATTCGCGTCCACGAACTTCCCGATTACGCCTATTTCACCCACCGCGTGCACGTGGCGGGAGGAATCGGCTGCGTCACCTGCCACGGCCGCATCGACGAGATGGAAACGGTCACCCAGATGACGCCACTCAGCATGGGCTGGTGCCTCGACTGCCACCGCAACCCCGGTCCCAACAGACGCCCCGTCTCGGAGGTCACCAACATGAAGTGGGCCCCTCCCCGGGACGGCGTCGCGCTCGCGGCGCAACTCGATAAGGAACGACCGGTCAAGCCGCCAACTGACTGTTCGGGGTGCCACCGGTGAGTAAGACCTACTGGCGAAGTCTCTCGCAGCTCGATGAGAGCCCCGAATCCCGCGCCTTTCTGGAGCGGGAGTTCCCGGAGGGCGCCGAGGAGCTCCCCGAGGGGATCACGCGGCGCGACATGTTCACGCTGCTGGGCGCCACGATGTCGATCGCGGGGCTTACAGGGTGCGATCTCGTCCGGCGTCCCGTCGAGAACATCGTCCCGTACGTCAACGCGCCCGAAGACATCGTCCCCGGCATCCCCTGGTTCTACGCGACGACCATGCCGTTCCGTCGGAGCGCCTACGGCCTGATCGTCGAGAGTCACGAAGGGCGGCCGACCAAGATCGAAGGAAACCCCTCGCACCCTTCGACGCTCGGGGCCTCGAGCTCACGCGTTCAGGCATCCGTGTTGGGTCTGTACGACCCCGACCGATCGCAGACGATCAGGCTAAAA
>CANIBQ010000081.1 GCA_947465645.1 Acidobacteriota bacterium
ACGGTCGCGAGCAGCTCGCTGGTGTCGGCGTACGGCATCTGGCGGCTGACGCGTCCCGACTCGGTGATTCACTTCGAGCCGGGGATGCATCGCGGCCCCGACTTCACGGTAATCCGCTCCCTGTTCAAGTTCGGACTGCCGACCGGCGTGCAGGGGATTGCCATGAACGTCGGGGGTGTATTCCTGCTCCGGTTCATCGGCGGGCTCGAACACAGCGCCGCGGCCCAGGCGGCATTTACCGTTGGCTACACCGAGTTGTTCTCGCTCATCACGTGGACGTCGGTCGGCCTGATGGGCGCCGCCGCGACAATCGCGGGACAGAACCTCGGTGCCCGTAAGCCCGAGAGAGCGATCGAAGGCGTGCACGTGGCCGCGAAGATTGGACTGGGAGTGGCGGCGGGCATCGGCGCGTTGTTCATGCTCATTCCAGACCAACTGCTGGCGCTCTTCGGCATGACCGATCCGCTCGTCCTTGAGCTTGGACGGCAGTTGCTTCGCTTCCTCAGCATCTCCGGCCTGTTCATCACCGTGGCACTGTCCTACACAGGCGCGCTGCAGGGCACCGGCGACACGCGCAGTCCGTTGTACATCTCGGTGGTCTCGCAGATCGTCGTGCCGTTGGGGCTGTGCGCCATCCTCGACGCGACGCACGGCCTGCGGGCGACGGACATCTGGACGGCGATCCTCATCGGCCACATGACGCGGTGCACCCTGAGCGTCCTTCGGTTCCGCCAGCAGAAGTGGCGCGGCATCGCCGTGGACATCGGACCTTCGCGGCCGCCGCTCGCCACCGCTGAGTGCGAGGTCGGCGCCGAGCCGCACATCCCGGTGCGCGAGCCGGCGAATCCCCAGGCTTAGTCGTACAATCGGCGGGTGTTAGCAGGACACCCGCGCGTACCACCCCCGGTCAACGACCCCAATCTCACATATCTTCCGGGGTCGCCAGAGCGCAAGGCGCTCAAGGCGCGCCTTGCGGCGATGGCGTCCGAGAAGATCGACATTCCGATCATCATCGGCGGCAGGGAGATCCGCACGGGCCACCTTCGCCAGGCGGTGATGCCGCACGACCACCGGCACGTGCTGGCGGACTGGCATGTCGCGGAACCGGGTCACGTGCGCGAGGCGATCGCCGCCGCCGCGGAAGCACAGAAGGAATGGGGAAGCTGGCCGCTCGAAGACCGCGCCGCGGTGTTCCTTCGGGCGGCGGAGCTGCTGACGACGAGCTGGCGAGCGACGCTGAACGCCGCGACGATGCTCGGACAGTCGAAGACGGCGTTCCAGGCGGACATCGACGCCGCGTCCGAGACGATCGATTTCTGGCGCTTCAACCCGCACTTCGCACAGGAGCTCTACGACGAGCAGCCGCTCAGCACGCGTGCGGCATGGAACCAGGTGGAGTACCGGCCGCTCGAGGGATTCGTCTACGCCGTCACGCCCTTCAACTTCACCTCGATCGCAGGCAACCTTCCTACCGCGCCGGCGCTGATGGGCAACACCGTCGTCTGGAAGCCCGCCTCGAGCGCGATGCTCAGCGGGTACTACATCATGCGGCTGCTCGAAGCAGCCGGGTTGCCGCCCGGCGTGATCAACTTCGTGCCGGGCGATGCGGTGGAGACGACGAACATCCTGCTCGACTCGCCAGATCTCGCGGGGATCCACTTCACCGGCAGCACGCCGGTCTTTCACAGCATGTGGAAGAAAGTCGGCGACAACCTCGACCGGTACAGAAGCTATCCGCGTCTGGTTGGCGAAACCGGCGGCAAGGACTTCATCGTCGCGCACCCGTCCGCGGATGTGCAGGAGCTCGCGGTCGCAATCGCCCGCGGCGGCTTCGAGTTCCAGGGACAGAAGTGCTCCGCCGCGAGCCGCGTGTACGTACCGCAGTCGCTCTGGCCAGAGGTCCGCGACCGCGTCGTGAGCATGATGCGCGACATGAAGATGGGGGATCCTGCTGACTTCCGCACCTTCGTCGGCGCGGTGATCGACAAGAAGGCGTTCGACAGGATCAGCGGCTACCTGGACGACGCGCGGCGGAATGCGACGATCGTCCAGGGCGGCGGGGTGAAGGGCGAGCGCGGGTATTTCGTCGAGCCGACCCTGGTCGAAACGACGGATCCCGGATACCGGCTGATGTGCGAGGAGATCTTCGGGCCGGTGGTCACGGCCCACGCGTATCCAGACCACACGTGGCCGCATCTGCTGGCGACGGTCGACCGCACGTCGCCCTACGCGTTGACCGGCGCCGTCTTTGCGCGCGATCGTGCCGCGATTCGCGAGGCGAGGCACGCGCTGCGCAACGCAGCCGGCAATTTCTATATCAACGACAAGCCGACCGGGGCCGTGGTCGGCCAGCAGCCATTCGGCGGCGCGAGGGCCTCGGGGACCAACGACAAGGCGGGCTCGAAGATGAACCTGCTCCGGTGGGTGAGCGCGCGGACGATCAAGGAAACGTTCGCGCCGCCGCGGGACTACAAGTACGGATACATGGTGGAAGAGTAGGCGGACCTAACAAGGTCCGCCCCAACCTCTATCGTGTGATTTCGACGAGCTCGATGTCGAACACGAGCATGCCCTTGGGCGAGCCAGCCTCGCCCTTGTACGCGAGGCTCTCCGGCACCCAGAAGCGGGTGCGTTCGCCCTCCACCATCATCGTCACGCCCTCGGTCCAGCCCCTGATGACCGAGTCGAGCGCGAGCGCGGCCGGCTGTCCGCGTGTGATCGAGCTGTCGAACATCTTGCCGTCGGTCGTCCAGCCCGTGTAGTGCACCGACACGCGGTCCCACGCCTGCGGCATGCGGACGCCGATGCCCGGCTTCAGCACCTTGTACGCCAGGCCCGATGCCGTGCGCCTGGCGTCGGCCGGCGGCTCCTTGACGTCGGGCGGCGGAATGGCGGGCGCCTGCCGCACCTCGATGAGCTGAATGTCGAACACCACCATCCCCTTTGCGCGCCCGGCCTGGCCCGCGTAGGCGAGCTCCTGCGGCAGCCAGCACCGGCGCGTTTCGCCGGCGGTCATCAACTGGACGCACTCGCGCCAGCCGAGGAGCGACCGGTTGAGGGGAAACATCGACGGCCTTCCGCGTGTGAACGAGCTGTCGACCATGTTTCCATCGGTGGTCCAGCCCGTGTAATGCACCGTCACGACGTCCGTCGGGCCCACGGTCCCGGTGCCCTCGCCTGGGGTGATGACCTTGGATGCGAGCCCGGACGGCCGCTTCTCCGCGTCGGCCGGCGGCGCGGCCACGTCGGGCGGGGCGGGGGGCACGGCGGTCTGGGCGATCACGGTCCGGCTGAAGCCGGACACTACGTACGACATCGGAAGGACGATACCGATCAGAATCAACGCGTGGATTGAAATGCGGCGCATCAGCTCTCCAGCATGAGATAGCCAGGGTCCTCGATGTAGTTCTTTACCTTCACCAAAAACTGTACAGCCTCTCGGCCGTCCACGATTCGGTGATCGTACGTCAGTGCCAGATACATCATCGGCCTGATCACCACCTGGCCGTCGAGCGGAACCGCCCGGTCCTGGATCTTGTGAAGCCCGAGAATCCCGACCTGCGGCGAATTGAGAATCGGCGTGCTGAGGAGCGACCCGAACACGCCACCGTTGGTGATCGTGAACGTGCCGCCCTTCAGGTCTTCGAGGGTCAACGTCCCGTCGGCCGCTCGCTTGGCGAAATCGCGGATCGCGAGCTCGATCTGCGCGAACGACATCCGGTCGGTGTCGCGAAGCACCGGAACGACGAGACCGCCTTCAGCTCCCACCGCCACTCCGATGTCGAAGTAGCGCTTCAGAACAATTTCTTCGCCCTGAATCTCCGCGTTGAGCTGCGGAAAGTCGCGCAGCGCCGCCACGGTGGCCTTGACGAAGAACGACGAGATGCCGAGGCCGACGCCGTACTGTTTCTGGAACGCTTCTTTGTGGCGTCCGCGGAGGCCCATGACCGCAGTCATATCGACCTCGTTGAACGTCGTCAGCATCGCCGCGGTACGCTGCGCCTCGACGAGCCGCCGCGCGATCGTCAGCCTGCGCTTGGACATCCGGACGCGGTCTTCGGTGCGATCCCCCGCTCCGCGCGTCGGTGCTGCGACCGGCGCTTTCGCGGTCGGTGGAACTCTCGCTTCGCTTGTCGGTGCGACCTTGCCGTCGCGTGTCGGTGCCATCGCGCCCTGGACGTCCTGCTTTGTGACTCGGCCGGCTGAGCCTGATCCCTGGATCTCGCCGAGGTTCACGTCGTGATCTCTGGCCATCCGGCGTGCGGTTGGCGTGGCGCGAGGCTGGTCGGCCGCTCGTGGCGCTTCAGCCTTCGGCTCAGGAGGCGGGGCGGCAGCGCCGTCCTCGACCACGGCCAGGAGGTCGCCGACTTTGACGTCCTCGCCTTCCTTGCGCTTGATGCTCGTGAGGACGCCTCCATGGTCGGCGCCGACCTCGAGGTCGATCTTCTCCGTTTCGAGCTCGACGACGGGCTCTCCGGTCTCGACGCGGTCGCCTTCCTTTTTCAGCCATCGCGCGACGCGCGCTTCGACCACCGACTCACCGAGCTGCGGGACAACGATGTTCGACATGGTTAATGGTTATGTCTTTCCCAAATCACTGCCGGCCGCTCCGTTGTCGCGGCCGGAAGATCGTGGTCGATGGCTCGTTGTGCGTCGTGCTCCATCAGTTGAGGCATGCCACTAAGTCACGTTACGGACTGTCTTGGACAGGACCATCGACGGCTCGGAGGCCGCGTGATTGAGATCGAAGGCCTGCTCGACGAGCGCCTTCTGATTGAGCTGGTGCCACGCGGCCGAGCCCTCCGACGGGCTCGAGCTGCGCGCGCGGCCGACGTAGCGCAGCGGGCATCGCCCGGCGATCAGCTCCTCGAGCAGCGGCCGCGCAAACTCCCAGGCGCCCATGTTCTCCGGCTCTTCCTGCAGCCATACGACGTCCCGGAGGTGTGGATAGCCGGCCAGCACATCCCGAAGAGCCGCATCAGGAAACGGATAGAGCTGTTCAACACGGCATATCGCAACGTCGCCGGCGTCGGCACGCCGCTGCGAGGTGATCAGGTCCACAAAGACCTTGCCGCTGCACAGCACGACACGTGCGATGGCGCTGGCACGGGCGCGAGCCTCGTTGTCGTCTATCACGGGGTTGAAACGTCCTTCGGCCAGCTCCATCGGCATCGAAGCGACCGCGGGATGACGCAGCAGGCTCTTGGGCGTGAGGATGAAGAGCGGCAACGGATCCGACTCGAGCAGCGCCGCCTGACGCCGCAGCACGTGGAAGTACTGTGCCGCCGTCGTGCAGTTCACCAGCCGCAGGTTGATGTCGGCCGCCGCCTGCAGGATCCGCTCGGGCCTCGCGCTCGAGTGCTCGGGCCCCTGGCCTTCGTAGCCATGCGGCAGCAGGAACACGAGCGATGGCTTCAGTCCCCATTTGGCGCGCGCGGAGGTCACGAACTGGTCGAGGATGATCTGCGCGCCGTTGAAGAAGTCGCCGTACTGCGCCTCCCACAGCACCAGACACCCAGGCTCCTGCACGTTGAAGCCGAACTCGAATCCGATGGTCGCGTTCTCAGCCAGCGGGCTGTTGTGAATCTCGAAGGCCGCCGTCGCCTGCGGAAACTCCTGCAACGGGACCAACTGCTTGCCGGTGCTGACGTCGTGGAAGACCGCGTGCCGATGGCTGAAGGTGCCGCGCTCCACGTCCTCGCCCGTCAGGCGTACCGGCGTTCCGTCAGCCAGAATCGTGGCCAATGCCAGCTCCTCGGCGGTGGCCCAGTCGATAGTGCGCTCTTCGGGTGTGACGAGGGCGCTTCGCCGCTTCTCGCGGCCGCGCTCCAGCTTCTTGTGAAACGTGAATCCGTCCGGGCGTCCGAGCAGCGCGTCGTTGATCTCGCGCAGACGCTCGAGCGCGACGCCGGTCTCTACACGCGCGGCCATGCCGGCAGGTACCGGTTCGGGCAGCGGCGCGACGAAGTCTTCTTCCGGCTTGAGCGATTCGAGGGCCTGCTCGAGCACGGCGAAGTGCCTTTTCATGAGCTCTTCTGCGCGGCTCTCGGGAATGTTGCCCGCCTTTGCCTGCGTCCGCGCGAACTGTGCCCGAACGGTCGGGTGAGTCGCCACCTTCTTGTAGATCAGCGGCTGCGTGAACGCCGGCTCGTCGCCTTCGTTGTGGCCGTAGCGCCGGTAGCCGACGACGTCGATCAGGAAGTCGAGGCGGAAGCGCGCCCGGTATTCCCATGCGAGCCGCGCGGCCTCGAGGCATGCAACCGGGTCGTCCGCGTTCACGTGGACGATGGGGATCTTGAACCCGCGCGCCAGCCCGCTGGCGTAGCTCGTGCTGTACGACTCGGCCGGCGTGGCGGTGAATCCCAGTTGGTTGTTGGCGATGATGTGCACAGTGCCGCCGGTCTCGTACCCGGAAAGCCTCGAGAGATTGAGCGTCTCGGCCACGATTCCCTGGCCGGGGAATGCGGCATCGCCGTGCATGAGAATCGGGAGCGTGACGCCGCCGTCGAATTCCGGCGCCCCCGGCCGTTCGAAATGTGTGCCGGCCGCGCGAGCCATCCCCTCGACGACGGGATTTACCGCCTCGAGATGGCTGGGGTTCGGAGCCAGCGTCACGAACATCTGCCCGCGCGGCGCGGCGGTGCGCGCGCCCGAGTGATACTTCACGTCGCCCATCCAGCCCAGATCCATCCGGAGGGTGTGGGCGTTCACCGGATCCTTGAACTCGGCCAGGATCTGCGAGTACGGCTTGTCGAGGATGTGCGCCAGCACGTTGAGGCGGCCGCGGTGTGCCATGCCGAGCAGCGTCTGCCGCACGCCCTGTTCGGCGGCGCCGCAGATGATCTCGTCGAGCACCGGCACGAGCATGTCGAGCCCTTCGACCGAGAAGCGCGTCTTGCCCGGAAAGATCCGGTGGAGGAACTGTTCGAAGACCTCAACCTGTGTGAGGCGATCGAGCAGCGCCTCGGCGCTCGGCGGGTCCATCAGGGGAAGATAGCGGCCCGACTCGGCTGCGTGGCGCAGCCAGGCGCGCTCTTCAGGAACGAACACCTGCGCGAAATCGAATCCGGTGGTCGAGCAGTAGACGCGCCGCAGCTTCTCGATTGCCTCGAAGGCGTTCGCCGACGTCTCCGCGACCGGGCCGCCGACGAGCGAGGCTGGAAGCCGCCGCAGATCGTCGGCGGTGATGCCGTGGGCCTCGGGCAGGAGCGACGGATCGCCGATGGGCGCGGAGCCAAGCGGATCGAGCTGCGCGGCGAGGTGCCCGTAACGGCGGATACACTCTGTGAGGTTGGCCGCGCCGACGATCTTCTGTACGCCGACCGCGGGCGCCTGCGCGGCAGGCCCTGGAGCGTCGGGCTCGATCGGGGTCCATGCCTCGAAGATCTTTCTCGTGGCAGGATCGACCGAGTCTGGATTATGCCGGTAGCGCTCGTACAGCTCGAACACGTACCCGGCATTTACTCCCGGGAACTGCTCCAGGTTCATAACCTTTCTATCCTACCCTACCGCATGCAGCGAACAGGCCCACCCGCATGATCCGTTTGATCGGCATCGACGTCGACGGGACGCTGCTCGACAGTCACGGGGGCATGCCGCCGGCCAACCGTGACGCGATTCACGAGGCGGTCGCCGCGGGGATCCACGTGGCGCTGGTCACCGGACGCAGCTATCCCTTCGCTCGTCCGGTCGCCGAGTCTCTTCCATCCACCATCACGCTCATCGTCAGCAGCGGGGCCGTGGAGCGCGCGATGGACGGATCCACGCTCGCGCGGCGCCTGCTCGACCGTGATGTCGCTCGGGCGGTGCTGCACACGACACAACCGTATCGGGACGCGGCCGCGCTGATCTTCGATCGCGACGTTGGCCGCCAGTTCGTGTACGAGTCGATGGACTGGGAACACCCCGGGCGCAAGCACTACTGGTCGCGGAACCGGTCTCTGCTCGCGCACGCGTCGCCGCTCGAGGACGCGCTGAACGAGGATCCGATCCAGGTCATGTTCAACGGCGGCGTGAACGCGATGCGGATCCTGTCAGAGACCCTGCGCCGGCAGGCGGGAGACGAGTTCGCGGTGTCTCTCACTGAGTACGTGCACCGCGATTTTTCGCTCGTCGACATCACCGCGCCCACGGCAACCAAGGGCCGGGCCCTCACCTGGCGCGCCGAGCAGATGGGCCTTGCACGCGACGAGGTCATGGCCGTCGGCGATAACTTCAACGATCTCGAAATGCTCGAATCCGCCGGCCTCCCCGTCGTCATGGGCAACGCGGTGCCGGAAATCAAGCAACGCGGTTGGCACGTGACGGGACATCAGGACGAGGCAGGATTGGCGCAGGCGATCAGGCGATTTGCCTTGGCGCGCCCTTGATTCGAGGCGCCTCACACCCTTAATCGACACGCCTCCCACCCTTATTCTTGTTACGCCTCACGCTCTCCCACTCCCAAGGCACACCGAGGCACTGAGGCACCGAGACTCAAATTGCTAGACGCCTGATACTCGTTCGCAACACGGCGCTATTGAAATTCATCAACAAGCCCACCGGTATTCCCAGAATGCGCATGTAGGCCAGTATCTGTGCCTGATGCACGTCGGTCAGACGGTCAACGCTCTTCACCTCGACGACTACTTTTCCTGACACGACAAGATCGGGACGATGTTCACCAATTAGTTGCCCTTTGTAGAGCACAGGCACGCCGACTTGGCGCGTGTATTCAAGTGGAACCGCTTTGAGCTCGATACAGAGGGCTTCCTCGTAAGTGTTCTCATGCAAGCCCGGACCGAGGTGGCGGTGTACCTCAATGGCGCACCCGATGATCGAGTGGGTGAGAGGGTCATGGTCGTACATGTCAGTCTCGGTGCCTCAGTGCCTCGGTGTGTCGTGTGAGTGCAGACGAGTGAAGTGCGTGAGAGCAGCGGACCTGATCTCCTGCGGAATGAGCGGAAACGTCGCGAGGATGTGCTCGAAGTCTTCTGCACCGATTCCGAACAGGCGGGCGGTGCGTGCCTGGAGCTCTGCATACTCGGGTAGCTGCTCGGCCGGAACGGTGCCGCGGGCCAGTGTGCGGGACAGGTCGGCGAGCTTCGCGAAGTCTGGGTCGAGCGGATCGAGGGTCGGGATCGGGAGACGGGAGACCAGCGCCACCGTGACGTGGGTGTTCACCCGCAGGCGGATCAGGTAGTTCGCCACGAAACTGTTCAGCAGCCCGCACAGCACGTACTGAGAGGCGGCGGGCAGCGCGGTCTTCAGGCAGAAGAGCGTGTGGGTGGTGACGACGCGCGCCGGGAGTACTGCGGCGATCAGCGTGACCCGGTTGGTGGCACTGGCGATGTCGCGATACGCAAGGCGCGCGCGGCGCGGGACACGCGTTGGCATGGCGCCTGCCGGAAGCTCATAGCGCGAGCGATCGGGGAAGGATCGGAACGGCTCGATCTGCTTACCTTCAAGCACGGGGCGCGCATCCGGCGATCGGCCGAACGGGACAAACGCCGCGAGGTCGTCGGTGGCGTTGAGTTCCCGGCCAAAGCGGACGTTCCATCCCGCCTCCGATCCGAGCCACGGAAAGCGCGCGCTGATCCCTTCGACGATGCGGAAGTCGCGTTCGGTGACGAATTCGGGTATCCCAAGGTCGTCATCACCGGAGATTCGGCTGAGGAGGCGCCGCGTCAGCATCAGTGGCGCGCGACGATGCTCGAGATCGTCGGTGTAGCTGATGCCGAATCGGCAGGCGATGGCGGTCGTGGGGCGTCCAGTGGTGCAGGTCACCAGCGCGAAGCGGGCGCTGCGGTGAATGGGAAAGATGCCGCCGCGGTTGTCGAGGCCGGTGACGCTGTCTACGTCGGCACGATCGAAGAGGTGACGCCTGAGCGCGCCGGCCCCGGTGTCGGTGACACATCCCGCAGGGAGCACGAGGCCGATGCGCCCGCCGGGTCGCGTGAGCTGGAGCGCGCGTTCGACGAATAGCTGGTAGCGGTTCGCGTGGGCGCGGCTCTCGACGCGGTAGATTCCGGCCTCGCGGACGAAGTCGGTGAGCCGGCGCGCCTCGTCCCTGCGGCCGGCGCGGACGTCGCCGTCGCCCGCGTCCCCGCGCACCATGTCCCAGGGCGGATTGCCAACGATGGCGTCGAAGCCGCCGTCCGGCATGACCCGGCCGCGCGCATCGCAGAAGACCTCCGGGAACGCCGCGGTCCAGTGCAGAAAGCGATGACGCCCCGCCAGGGCATCTGCGTGTCCAAGCAGTCGATCGGTCAGGCGGCTGGGGAGCGTCGAGCGTCCGTGCAGCAACCGATCGCATAGTGCGGCAAAGACGCCTGCGTCCGGCGGTGCGCCGTCATCCCAGAACCAGCCGGCGCACCAGAGGTCGAGCATTCGGGACACACGTCCCAGGGGCGACTGCCGCGCCACCAGCGTGGCGAGCGCCTCCTCCTTGCCCCGAACAATCGTCACCGAATCGTCGGGCGTGGACGCGAGTCCGACGCGCGTCCGGACGGCGTGTTCGAGCGCCTGGGCCAGGTCCGCGTGCTCGAAGAGCGGCAGTTCCTGCTGGCGCCGCGATGATGTCCTTCCCTTCGTCGGCTGGCGCCGCACATCGTCTGGCGAGGCGCCGACGAGGCTGTCGCCGGCAACAAGGTGGTGATCGAGAAATGTGAGCGGCTTGTCCCCGGCCAGCGTGACGAGCCACAGGGAGAGCCGGGCGAGCTGCACGGCCATCGGATTCAGATCCGCGCCAAACAGGCAGCGCTGAGCGATATCGCGGCGAAGGAGGGCGCGATCGGACGCGGTGATGTCGCCGGGGTGCCAGCGCCCTTCGCGGACGAGCGCATCTTCGGTCGCGTCCGCCAGGTACCTGCAGGCGCCGACCAGGAAGGCCCCGCTGCCCATCGCCAGATCGAGCACGCGGAGGCACAGGAGCTGGTCGGCAGTCCGCCCGCGGACGAGTGGCTCGAGGGTCTGCCGCACGAGATACGCGGTGACCGCACGCGGCGTGTAGAACGTGCCGGTTGATTTTCGAATGTCCCTGGTGCGGTCGAGTCCCCGTCCGCACGGCTGGTACTCGAGCACGTGCTCGTACACCGCTCCGAGCTGCTCGACGTCGAGGTCGCGATACGCGATTCGCTCGCGGCCGCCGCTGCGAGGCGCCGTGGTGCTGACGGCCATGATCACGCCGCCCATCACGTCATCGCCTATTCGCTTCCGATCGAAGTCCGCCGAGTGTGCGGGAGCGAACAGGCGACCGTTGAACGCGGTGACCTTCAGCTCGCCCGCCGTGCATCCGGCATGGGCCAGGCGCGAGATCGCGACGAGTGCGTGCCAGATGCCTCGATAGGGGCGCCCCCTCAGCAGGGTGCTCACGATCGCGTCGAGGCTGTAGCGGTCGCGATAGACCGGATGCCACATCGGCACGAGGGCTCGTGCTTCGGCAAAGAGGAGGAAGAGCACCCGGTAGAGAATCGTCAGCGACTGCTGATAGACGTCGGCCTGGTTCGCCCGGCGGGTACACAGGGCCTCGAACAGCCGTGTGAGAGCCTCGAGGACTCCGCGCCCGAGCGCGCGGCACACGAGGGCACCGTGGTCGGCGGAGAGTTCAACCGCGCGATCCAGCACCGGCGGAGAGAGCGAGAGTGATTCCGCGCGCGCGACGCTCCACAGCAGGGTCCGCGCCTCGGCGTCGCGGGTGACGAGCGCCAGGTCGAGCTCGAGATAGGCGCGCGACCACGTGCGCTGCGCGTCTACGATTCGCAGGGCCGTGCCGTTGACGCAGAAGCACCAGCGCGCATCGGCTCGCACGCCCCCGAGCACGGCGTCGCGCCAGGCGCTCTCCAGCGGTTCGTTCCAGCTCACCACGATGACCGGAATCACGGCTCCGCCCATGGCGACGGCGTCGAAGGTCGTCCTGCCGTCCTCGTCCGCGCGGCGCTCGACGCTGAACCCGAGGATCCTGAGCAACGGAACAACGACAATGTCGGCGATTGCGCGAACGGGTGACGCCGGACCGCAGGTGGATTCGCGCCTTGCGGACCAGAGATCGAGGGCGTGGGTGACGTGATCGGGCGCCGCTGACGCGCCCGGCAGGACGGGAAGGGCACCCTGGATGAATGACGTCGTGATCAGCCGGCCGCGTACGCCGGCCAGCATGTCACTCGAACGTGACGGCGAGGAGGAGGTCAGCAGACTCGACACTCGCAGTCCGGCGGTCAAGAAGCTCGCTGCAGCGCACCGCGGACCTTGCGAGAGCCTCGTCGAGTGAGGCGGACTGCGCCGCTGCCGCGCGCTCGCTTCGGCGATCGAACAGCCCGAGCTGCATGAGTCGGGCTGACAGCCGCCCGTGCGTCACGCGCAGCGCGGAGGTCAACGCCTCTTCGCGACGCAGCCAGCGCTGCAGCGGGGCGTCGAGCTGGTGGGCGAATGCGGCGAGCCGTTCACCAGCCTCCCGCGCCGCGACGTCGCGCAGCCGGAAATCGCGATCCTCCAGAATGGCCCGAACGGCGGCCGGCGTGTTCTCGCCCGTCGTCCTCCGGTGACCGGAGGCAAGCGCGAGCAGTTGCTCGGAGAGACAGCGTCCTCGCGCGTCCACCAGGAGAAGTCGGAAGACCCAGAGATTCCGGTACGGGCGTATGCCGTTCCGTGATGTCCCAATCGATGTGACGGTTGCACGCGCGTCGGGTGCTTCCTGGGCGGCGTGACGGAGTAACGACCGGGCGAGAAGTACGCGATGCGCCTCCTCGCGGCCCTCGCGCACCAGAACCGGACAACGAATGCCGGCCTCGAGCGGCGGGGCTGCGGTGTCGGCCAGCGGCGCCCCTCCGAGCACCGCTTCGGCCATTTCGTGATCGCCGGCGAACCCAGGGAATGCCAGGGGACCAACGGCGGCGCGGATGCGCCGGACGCGGTCGGCGAGCTTCGACAGAACGAGCTCCTCGGTCGTGCCGGCGGCAACGAGGTGAACGGCGTGCACGCGCCTGGTCTGGCCGATGCGATCGACTCGTCCTGCGCGTTGCTCGAGTCGGAGCGGGGTCCAGGGCAGCTCGAGGTTCACGACGAGGCGGCATCGATGATGGAGATTCAGCCCTTCGCTTGCGGCGTCGGTGGCGAGCAGCAGCCGCACCGCGCCGCTGGTGAACTGCCGAAGCGCGTCCGCGCGCTCCCGGGGCGTGAGGCCGCCGTGCAGCCGTACGAACGTGACGCCGGGCACTGCCGAGGCCACGTGCTCGAGCGTGTCGCGGTATTCGGTGAAGACGATTGCCGGTTCGTGCGTCCAGGACAGGAGGCGCCGCAGCGCGGCGAGCTTGCTTTCGGCGCGCGAGGCGTCACGGGCAAGGGCGAGGATCCGACCGAGGTGACGTTGCTCCTCAGCCGGATCGGCCAGTCCCGGGGCCTCGAGCTGTGAGTCCGGCGCCAGGTCGTCAGGCGTCGCCAATGCGAATGGCAGGTCGAGCTGCGGCGTTGGCCGCTGACTCTCGTGACCAAGCAGGGCCATGCGGCGTTGGACCGAGCGTTCGAGCGACGCAGCGCTGCTGCAGGCGCGGCGCGCCAGCACCGACATCGCCAGCCGCGCGCCAGCGCCGCCGCCCTCGGACGCGTGGAACCACACGAGCTGGGCGTATGCGCGTAAGGCGTCGTGCATCGCTGTCTCGGCGACGGTCGGCCGGACGCGGAGCAGCACGGTGCGCCGCGAGCCCGGTACGCCGGCGTCCGCGCGTCCACGGCTGAAGAGCAGCAGGGGGTCATCCTCGCCCAGCCGACCGATGTGGCTCATCCGGCGGAACGCGTCGGCATCGCCTGAATGCGGCGTGGCGGTCAGCATCACGACGAAGCGTGCGCGGGTGGCGAGCGCCGTTGCGGCCGCCGCGCGGTCCGATCGGCCCGCAAGCCCGTGCGCTTCGTCGAGGATGACGATGTCCCAGATGAGCGTTTCGAGGCAGCGCATGACCTCGGGCCGTTTCACGTAGTCGATGGAGGTGATGGCGACCCGGGGCGCCGACCACGGATTGAATCCCACGGGGAGGCCGGCGGTCGCCCGCGCGACGCCAGCGGTGTCGAGGACGTCGGCGCTGAGATCGAACCGATCCTGGAGCTCGCCGTGCCACTGTTCGCGCAGACCTGCCGGGCACACGACGAGCGCGCGCGCATCGGGCTGCCGCTGGAACAGTTCGGCGATCATCAGGCCCGCCTGCACCGTCTTGCCGAGGCCGACCGCATCCGCGATCAGGAAGCGGCACCCATCGCCTCGGACCAGGGCAAGCGCCGGCTCGAGTTGAAAAGGAACGATGTCCAGGTTGGCGCGGGTCGCGGCGCGCAGCGGCGTCCAGCCTTGGGTTGCGTCACCGAGCGTGCGGCGTGCGAGACGACGCCAGCGCGTCGGACGCACCACGCGGGGCGTCTGGGACAGGGCGATGCGATCGACCGGCTCGAACGGCAGCAGGAAGCGCGATCGGACCCCGCGGTTGGCTGCATCACAGCCGTCAGTTTCGATGAGCGCGGCTGTGTCCCAGGCGAGGCAGCGGGCAATGCGCCACCGTTCGCCGCGGATCCGAACAAGGTCGCCGGGTCGAGCGTCTCCGGGGATGCTGAGCACGCCCCTGCACTTGCAGCCGCCGTTCCCGACGATTTCCTTGGAAAAAACGAGGGTCTGTGCGACGCCTGCTGCAGAATCCGCTATCCGGGGTCTGACCCCAGGTTGCAGTTTCTGCTATGTGCGTAGCCGCGCGACGGTAGCCCCGAGGTGTGTCTCCGTCGCATCCCAGAACTCCTCGACCAGCGGATGCCGATCGAGCGCCTGCTGGACGTTGCCGCGCTGCACGCCCTTGCCGCGGCCGTGGATCAGGCGCACCTCGCGGAGGCCCGCTGCGTGTGCGGCGGTGATGTACTCGGCGACGACCGACGCGATGTCGCTGGGAGCGAAGGTGTGGAGGTCGAGCGAGTCTTCGACCGGTATGCGGTGAGCCACCCGCGGGCTACTGCGGAGCCTGGTACGTCGCGGTTACAACGGTCTTCATCCCCCCGCGGGCGGAGAAATCGCCGACGACCGTCATCCGGCGCGGCTGGCAGGCCGCGACCAGATCGTCGAGGATCTGGTTGGTGACCGCTTCGTAAAAAATCCCCCGATTCCTGAACTCGATCATGTAGTACTTGAGGGCCTTCAGCTCGACGCAGCGGTCGCCAGGGACGTAGGTGATCCGTATCTCGCCGAAGTCCGGAAGGCCGGTCTTGGGGCACACCGAGGTGAACTCCGGACAACTGATGGCGATCTCGAAGTCGCGGCCCGGACTCGGGTTAGGGAAGGTTTCGATTGCAGCCGCGCTTGACATGTTGCGAAAATTCTAGCACTTTGGGCGTAAATCTTCGGTTTGTCCGGCGTCGTTCGTTGACACTGATCAGCGTGCGCGTTAGCATTACGGCGATTTTCCTTTAACTTCCACCGCAGTTGAGCGCGTACTTCTGCGACGGCCACCGAAAGTCAACGCGCAGAGAATTGGGGGGATGTGATGGCAGAGGCCCGCAGAATGGGCAAATCGGAATTGTTCTCGCACTTCGCGGAGCGCTTCGAGGTGAAGCGTACTCAGGCGCGCGAGTATTTCGACGAGCTGACCGCGCTCGCCGAGAAGGAATTGAAGCGATCCGGCGAGTTCGTGCTTCCGGGCATGGTCAAACTCGTCGTCCAGAAACGGAAGGCGCGCATGGGCCGCAACCCGGCCACCGGCGAAGCCATCAAGATCCCGGCGAAGACCGTCGTGAAGGCGCGCATCGCCAAGCAGTTGAAAGACGCCGTCCTGCCGAAGAAGTAGCCGGAAACGGCCGGCTCCGACAGGGAGCCGCGGTACGTTCCCCCAAGCGACCCGGCGCGGCAGCGCGCCGGGTTTGCTTTGTACGGTTTGTTTGGGTAGGTCGGGTCCGGCTCGAGCCGGACCTCAGACGACGGCCAGCTTCGAAGGTCTCGCGCTCGTGATCGGGAAGCGAAGCGTGAACGTGCTGCCGAGCCCCACCTCGCTAGTGACCGAGATCGTCCCGCCCAGTTGCTCCACCACCTTTTTCGAGATGGCGAGGCCGAGGCCGAGGCCGCGGCGCTTCGTCGTCGCGAAGTCCTCGAAGATGTTATCGAGGCGCTCGACCGGGATACCGCAGCCGGTGTCGGCGATCTCGACGACCGCGGCGCCATCCTGTCGCATCGTCCGGATGATGATGCGCCCGTGCGGCGGGGTAGCCTGAAAGGCGTTGATGAGCAGATTGCGGTAGACGCGATTGAGCGCGAAGAGGTCGCCTTCGACAAACAGCGGGCCGAGCAGGAGCTGGGTCTCGAGCGTCAGGCCGGAGCTTGCCGCGGTGGTCTGCATCGACTCGGCAAGCTCGGCGAGCGCCTTGTTGACGTCGAGCGGGAACTTGTCGAGCGGCAGCGGCCGCGCGATGTTGCGCAGGTCGTCGAGCACGCGCTTGACCTGGGCGAGCTCGCGATCGACCGTGCGCCTGAAGCTCTCGCGATACTCCAGGTCGTCGAACATCTTCACGATCAGCTTGCAACTGTTGCCGATGTTCTGGATCGGGTGCGACAGGTCGTGCACCAGGCCGATTGCGATGCGGCCGAACATCGCCTGCCGCTCCTTCTTCCGGACGTCCTCCTGGAGCTCGACGAGCCGGTCGGCCATGTTGTTGAACGCCAGGCCCAACTGGCCGATTTCATCGGTTGAATCGACGACCACGCGCTCGTCCAGGCGTCCTTCGGCCAGCGCACGGGTGCCGCGCGTGAGCGTGAGGATGGGATTGATGAACCGCCGGCCCCAGATGTATCCAGCCGCCATCATGGCCAGCAGGGCGACGGTGATGGCGATGACGAGCTGCTGCTGCAGACGGATCGGGATGGCGAACGCCTCGGACAACGGCTGCTCGACGATTATCATCCAGTTGAGCGCCTGAAGGTGAGCAGCGACACCGAGGACCTGTCCTCGCGGATCGTCGTATTGGCCGGAGGCGATGCGCTCGCCCGTCCGCAATTCGCGAAGGGTGGCCACCAGGCGGTGGGAGAGCATCGGGTCGCCGCGAGCGACGCGGGATTTCGCGCTGGGGTCGCCGTGCGCGAGCAACTGACCCTCATCCGTGACCACCAGCGCGTATCCCTGCTGGCCGACCCGTATGCGGTCGACGATGCGCCACAGTTGCTCGAGGTTCAAGCGCCCGACGAGCCAGCCCCTGCCCTCGCTGTCACCCAGCCGGATTGCCACGACCGACGTCGGCAGCAGGTCGTCGTCGACCGAAAATTCCGACATGATCGCCCCGTCGATGGTCGCCCCCTCGGAACCAGGCACCCTTGCCGTCGGCGTTCCAAGACTGCTCGACACGATCGGATGGCCGTCCTCGTCGAGCAACGTCAGCTCCCGGTACTCTGGGAACTGCAGAACGAAGTTCTTGAGGATGCGGTCCTGCTGCCACCGCTGCAGCCCCGTTTGCTCGAGGTCGGCCGACACCGCCTGGAGGATCTTGACGCTCCCGGTGACGTAGAGCTCGATCTGCTCCGCCGCCCGACGGGCGACGTTCAAGTTGCCTTCGATGACCGCCTGCTGGGCGCCGGTTCGCAGGGAGACGATCGACACCGCGCCGTAGCCGAGCAGGGGGACGACCGCGGCCGCGGCCATCATCACGGCGAAGCGCGTTGAGATCTTTCGCACTAGTTCCCCGCCGAAGCCTGCCGTCGATCGGCGCCGGTCCAGCGCCAGATCGTGTATACCGGATCGACCGGGTCGCGGCCGGGCTCTTGAACGATCTGGAACGCTTTACTGACCGCACGTGTGCGTTCGGTCCATGCGAGAAACAACGCGGGAGGATCATCCCGCCAGATTGTTTGAAGCCGGCTGGCTGCCGAGCGCACGGCCGCTTCGTTCTCTGAGACCCGAAGCACGTCGATAATGCGTTCAGCGTCGGCGTTTTCATACCCGAACACGTTCAGACCTTTGAAGTGGCGGGCAGAGCGCCAGAACTGATAGCCCCGCTCAAATGTGGGTCCGCTCACGACGTCCATCAACATCGCGTCAAACCGACCCTCGGCGACGCGGGTATTGAATTCCTCGATAGGGACGACTTCAAATTGCATGTCGACCCCTGCGTTGTAGAGCTGCTTCTGCACTTCCAGCGCGACGCGTTCCAGCAGCGTGAAATTGGCCGGGATGAGACACACGAACCGGAAGCGCGCGCCCGGGACAGTCGAGTCGACCTGTTTCGGCAGATTTGCGCTTTGCAGCAAAGACGCGGCAAGGCTTGGATCAAAACGATACGGCGTGATCGCAGTGTCAATCGCCCAGTGCTTCGGCCACAAAGGGCTCGTCGCGGGCAGTCCGCGGCCGTGCAACACGTTCTTGATGAGTGATTCGCGATCGATGGCGACATTCAAGGCGCGACGCACCGCCGGCGACTGGAACTGTGGCGTCCTCGAGTTGAACGCCACCACAAATTGATAGTGCCGAACGTGGGACACGATCTGAATATCGTCATTGCTGATGAATTCGACAGCCTCGGGGGTGACGTTCGACACCATGTCGACCTCACCACGAAGCAGGCTGGTCCAGGCAGTTCGGAGCGTGTGAAAGGGGCGAACTACGACTCTCTTGAGGTGCGGGGTACCCAAGTGATACTCGTCAAATCGCTCGAGCACGATTTCTGAGGGGTCATTCTTGACCACCCGATAGGGGCCGGTGCCTACACTCTCAGTTCCAATGGTGAGCGGGATTTCCAGATTCTCCGGGAGAAATGCCGACTGTTGCCTTAGCTCGAAAATCAGCTCACGGTTGCCTCCAATCGTGATTCCGGCAAGGTCGAGGAAAGAAGGGTAAAGACTCTTGTTACGTGGCTGATTGATCGCTTCGCGTAGGATGCCGGCGGCAAGTTCCGGCGTCAATGGTGTTCCATCGTGAAAGCTAACCCCTTCACGTAAGAGCACCCTCAGACGCGTGCCGTCATTCTCCCACTGCCATTTCTCCGCAAGTCTGGGAGCGGCGCGGCCATCCTGGCCGAGTTGTGTAAGACCTTCCACGCTTAGAGCGGCCATCATCTGGCGTGCGCCCAGATCGGTTCCCGCCACCGTTCCTTCCGGGACGCCTATGGTAAGCATCTCGACGTTGACGGCCGTCGCCTCTGGGGCGCCGCAAGCCACAACGCTTAGGCACAAAAAGAAAACGCCGCACCAAGCCTGCAGGGCCGTGCGGCGTTTTGAGACGAGCGAAGACCAGACTGACGTCCGGCCAGTCCTTACTAGTTCTTCTTGTCGGCGAGGTCGTCCATCACCCACGGGCAATAGTTGCTCGGCTTCTTCGTGTTGGTGGCTTTCTTGATGACAGTGATCTTCATGATTTTACTCCGGTTATGGTGAATGGCCGATTGTTGACTTACATAGTGGCGGTAGCAGTGCGCTCCGCCAAGCTGACGAGTGCTGACTCGAACGCACTTTTGTGACACGACGGTTGGTGCATGTCGCCGAGCTCGGTGTGTGCCGCGACGGAGCAGCCGCCGCCGCATACGGGAACAAACGAACAGTCTCCGCATTCCTCTTTGTGGGCCGTGAGCCGATCGAAGCGTTCGGCAGTAGCGGCCCGCCACGACTCTTCACGCCCGTCGATGTGGCCCGTCGACTGGCTGGCGTCGCCCGTGAATCCCGGGCAGTTGTAGAGATCCCCATTGGGTCCAATCGAGTACGCATGCCGCCGGTGAATCTCGCACGGTCCCATGTGCACGCCGTCGGGCGTTGCGAAGCCGTGCTTCCTCGTCTCGTCCCGGAGAAACTGCATCTTCTCGTCGACGAAGTGGCAGCTGTCGCACATGCTCGCACCGCCACCACCCGCGCCAGCGGTCGTCATGCACGTGCCGCCCAGCGGCTTGCCGCTGTCGCCGACGACTGAGAGCGGGATGAAGCCCTTCGGTGGCGCCGGGGTCGCCGGGGTCCTGATGATCGGCTTGAAATTGATCTTCACGATGTCGTCGGCGAAGTCCTGCTCGCGGAGGTAGTCGAGCAGCGCAGGGTAGCTGTCCACTGAAGATTCGTCGAAGTTTCCACCAATAGTGATGGGCACCTTGCTGGCGACCTTGCGGACGTTTTCGATGATCTTGTCGAAGGTTCCCTGCTTGCCGCGCAGTGGCCGCATGCGGTTGTGCGTATCGCGGTCGCCGTCGAGCGTGATCTTGATGCCGTTCAGGCCGTAGGGCGTCAGCCGATCGACCACCTCTTCGGTCAGGAGAAGACCATTGGTGATGATGTTGACCAGGAACGTGACCCCGCGTTCCTCGCAGAGCGCGTGACACCCCTCCGCCAGCGCATAGCACGCCGGAAGGTTCAACAGCGGCTCGCCGCCGAACAGCGTGAGCACGAATTTCTCGGGCTGCACCTCATCGAGACGATGTCTGGCCCAGTCGACCACCCGGGCGGCCGTCTCGGGCGACATCTTGTTGGCGAACTTGTTGTGGTCGCCGTGGTCGCCCTGGAAGCAGTAGTCGCACGCGAAGTTGCACTGCAGCGTCGTCAGCACCGTGAGGCGCAACTGATCCGTATCCTCGCGCATGTTCGCGAAGAACTGACCGAGTGACGCGCGCTCTTCTTCACGGGTGCCGACCAGGAAGCCGTTCTCGACCAGTGCCTCGATCGTTTCGCGCTCTTCGTCGTTGAACGCCGAATCACCCCTGGAGATGCGCTCGGAGATGCTATTGAGCAACCCTGTGACGTCGGGGGATACCAGCAACTGCGCGTCGGACAGCGTGTTCATGAGGAACACTTCGTTGCCTTTCGCGACCGGCACCTGGACGTTGAACATTGAGGGTTGCATATGTCGTTCTACTTTCGAGATACACGTCCACCCGATACGCTGGGCAGATCCTGATTGCGCTGAGTGTTTGTCGCCCCGGGACACTGGTGATGTCGCCTGCGACTCACACCCAACTAGAGCAACGGGTGTACCAGCGGTCGACTTGCACAGCTTGCGTAAGCGATCGCGAGATATTGCGAACGGAAACGCGCGATCGGCAAGCAACTGGCATTAGTGACGTCGAGACACACACGGCCAACGCGTTAGCCACCAATCCGCATGCCTTCGCGGCAGAGCTTGGACCAACGTGGATTTGTGCTGATTGGAGCCCGGTCAAGTTCTTGACCGGTGGGGACAGAGGCTTGGCGGAAAGTACCGCCGTGAGGTCAGTTTCCTCGGATCTTGCGGGCGAGTTCGCGGATTTCGAGCCGATCCATCTTGAATTTCAATGTGCTGAGCGGGAGTCCGAGTGTACGGGCCGTGGCGGTGACGTTCCACCCGCCCTTTTCAAGCGCGCGGATGATGAAATTGCGCTCGAAGGTCGAAACCGCGCGGTCGAGCAGGTTCTCCGTGGCCGGCCCGTCGGAGTCGAGCTGGGCGACGTGGAACTCGTAGGGCAGGTCTTCGTCGGTAATCCAGTCCTTGTCAGACACCGCGACGAGCCGTTCGACGAGGTTTTCGAGCTCGCGGATGTTGCCGGGCCACCAGTACGCGCTCAGGATCCGCAGCGTCGAGTCGGCGATGCCCTGGATGTTCTTCCGGAACTTCAGGTTGTAGCGGCGTAGAAAGAATCGCGCGAGCTCGGGCAGGTCTTCGATCCGGTCGCGCAGGGCCGGCATCTTGATGGGGATCACGTTCAAGCGGTAATACAGGTCGTCCCGGAAGGCCCCTTCCTTGACCGCCTTCTCCAGGTCGGAATTGGTCGCGGCAATCAGCCGGAAGTCGGTCTTGATCGGATGCGTGCCGCCGACGCGTTCGATCTCCCCCTCCTGAATCGCGCGCAGCAGCTTCGCCTGCAGTTCGTAGCGGAGGTCTCCAATCTCATCCAGGAAGAGCGTCCCGCCCGCGGCAAGCTCGAACTTTCCCAGCTGCTGGCGGATGGCGCCCGTGAAGGATCCTTTTTCATGGCCGAAGAGGATGCTTTCGACGAGCTCCTTCGGGATCGCCGCCAGGTTC
>CANIBQ010000082.1 GCA_947465645.1 Acidobacteriota bacterium
ACTCAATCAGTCCGGACGGTCCATTAGACGGTTATCATCACAGTTCTTCCCGATGGATGCCTGCGCGACCCGACGGCTGGCTGAGGTCCTGGCCTCCACCACCACGCACGATCTCGGCGCCGACACGCTGACGCACGCGCGCCGGGCCGTGCTCGACTGGTTTGGATCCGCACTTGCCGGATCGGTCGAGGCGCCGGCGAAGATGGCGCAGCAGATCGCGGCCAGCCTTGGGCGTTCAGACGACTGCACGATCTTCTCAGGGGGGCGCGGATCGGGGGCCGCCGCGGCGTTGGCGAACGGCGTCGCGTCGCACATCCTCGAGCTCGACGACATCCACAAGGGATCGACCGTGCATGCGGCTGCGGCCATCATCCCCGCGGCACTCGCTGTCGCGGAGCGTGAACACGCCGACGGCAACGCGTTTCTGACCGCGGTCGCGCTGGGGTACGAAACCGCGTTCCGCATTGGCGAGGCGGTCAATCCCAGCCACTACCGTTTCTGGCATCCGACCGGCACCGTCGCGACGTTTGGCGCCGCTGCGGCTGCCGGCGCGCTGATGCGCTTGACGCCTGACCAGATGACGCATGCCCTCGGCACCGCCGGCACGCAGGCCGCGGGGCTGTGGGAATTCAACGCCGATGGCGCGATGAGCAAGCATCTGCATCCGGGCAAGGCGGCAATGAACGGCGTGCTCTCGGCGGACCTGGCTCGCGCGGGGTTCACCGGCGCGAGCCGCATTCTCGAGGGCGATCGCGGTTTCTTCGCCGCCATGAGCGAGTCGCATGACACGTCCCGGGTGACAGATGGCCTTGGGAAGGTGTGGAAGATCGGCGAGAACGGCTACAAGCTGCACGCGTGCTGCGGCCACACGCATACAGCCATCGATGTGGCCATCAGGATGCGGGCGGAGCGGCGATGGTCCCTGGATCAGGCGCTGGCCGAGATTTCGACCGTCGATGTCGAGACCTATGGTCCCGGATACGAGATCGTGAAGGAAATGAATCCGTGCACTCCGTACCAGGCGAAGTTCAGCATGGCGTACTGCGTGGCGGCCGCGCTGCTCGAAGGGCAGGTCGGGCTCGAGCAGTTCGCATCGGATCGGTTTGATCCGGCGGGCGTGTGTCAGCCGGCGATCGCGAGGCTCCTGCCGCGTATCCGCGTGACGGTCGCCTCCGACCTGACCGCGCAATATCCGGCTGCGTGGCCGACGCGCCTGACAGTCACCTTGCGCGGCCGCACGGCACTGGTCGGTGCGGCGAAGTATCCGCTGGGCAACGCCGAGAATCCCGTGGACACCCGCCAGCTCGAGGCAAAGATGGCGGCGCTCCTCGAGCCTCGCGTTGGCGCCGCAACCACCAGGGCCGCGCAGGATGCGATCGCCGCGCTGCCCGCCTGCGCGGACATGGCCACCCTTTTCCGGCACGTGCTTGATGGCTGATATCAATCCCAGATTTACCGAGTTCCAGGAGTTTCGGGTGGCGGTGCGCGATCTGTGCGCGCGGTTCGGCAGTGACTATTGGCAATCGGTGGACGAGCGCTCCGACTATCCCGAGGCCTTCGTCAAGGCGATCACGGATGCCGGATGGCTCGCGGCGCTGATACCGGAGGAGTACGGCGGGGGAGGGCTCGGCGTCACCGAGGCGTCGGTCATCCTCGAAGAGATCAACCGGTCGGGCGCGAATTCCGGTGCGTGCCATGCGCAGATGTACATCATGGGGACGCTCCTGCGGCACGGGTCGGACGAGCAGAAACTCCGCTATCTGCCGGACATCGCCGCCGGTCGCCTTCGTCTCCAGTCGTTCGCCGTCACGGAGCCGACGACCGGAACCGACACGACCAAGACCCGCACCACCGCCGTTCGCAAGGGCGACCGCTATGTCGTCAACGGACAGAAGGTCTGGATCTCGCGCATGCAGCATTCAGACCTCATGCTGCTGCTCGCGCGCACCACGCCGATCGCGGAGGTCAAGAAGAAAACCGAGGGCCTGTCGGTGTTCCTGGTGGATCTGCGCGGCGCAAGTCAGAGGGGGCTTACCGTGCGGCCGATCAGGAACATGGTGCACCACGAGACCAACGAGGTGTTCTTCGAAGACTTCGAGGTGCCGGCGGAGAATCTCGTCGGCGAGGAGGGGCGCGGCTTCCGCTACATTCTCGACGGCATGAACGCCGAGCGCGTGCTGATTGCGGCCGAGTGCATCGGTGACGGCTACTGGTTCATCGACCGCGCCCGGACGTATGCGGGCGAGCGGGTCGTCTTCGATCGTCCCATCGGCATGAACCAGGGCATCCAGTTTCCGATTGCCCGGGCGTATGCGAACGTGCGCGCCGCCGACCTGATGCGGTACGAGGCGGCACGGCTGTTCGATGCGGGCAAGCCGGCCGGCGCCGAAGCGAACATGGCCAAGCTGCTGGCGGCCGACGCATCGTGGGAAGCGGGCAACGTCTGCCTGCAGACGTTCGGCGGATTTGGATTTGCCGCGGAGTACGATGTCGAGCGCAAGTTCCGAGAGACGCGGCTCTACCAGGTGGCGCCGATCTCCACGAACCTGATCCTGTCGTATATCGGCGAGCACGTGCTCGGGATGCCGAGGTCGTTCTGATGGTCCGTCTGACGCGCTCCATGCTGTTCGTCCCTGCCTCGCGGCCGGACATGATTGAGAAGGCGGTCGCCCGCAGCGCCGGCGATGTGATCTGCCTCGATCTCGAGGACTCGGTCTCCGCGGACGAGAAAGCGGCGGGCCGCGCGAACGTCGTGCGCGCCCTGCAGCAGCATGATTTCGGCCGGCGTATCCGGATGATGCGCATCAACGCGCTCGACACGCCATTCGCCTATCGCGACCTGATCGAGGTCGTCGAAGCCGCGGGTGATCGGCTCGACCTGGTGATGGTGCCGAAGGTGAGTTCGGCGTCCGACGTCGCGTTCGTCGACACGCTGCTCTCGCAGATCGAAGCGCACCGAGGCTTCTCGAAGCGCATCGGGATTGAAGCGCAGATCGAGAACGCCCGAGGGTTTCTGTACGCGCGAGAGATCGCGAGCGCCTCGCCGCGCCTCGACGCGCTGATCTTCGGGCCGGGCGACTACGCGGCTTCGATGCACATGCCCTCGTCCGGCGTGGGCGAGTTCGACGAGCACGACAAGCTGTATCCCGGTCATCGCTGGCACGCGGTGATGCACACCGTCGTCGCCTCCGCGCGCGCGAACGGGCTCCGGTGTATGGACGGTCCGTACGCGAGCTACAAGGACGCCGAAGGGTTTGAGCGCTCCTGCCGCATCGCGCGGGCGATGGGATTCGACGGCAAGCAGTGCATCCATCCAGGCCAGCTGGCGACGGCCAACGCCGTGTTCTCGCCTTCCGACGATGAAGTGGCGAAGGCGACCGCGGTGCTCCAGGCCTACAACGCGGCTGCGGCAGGAGGGCAGGGCGCCGCGGGACACGCCGGGCAGATGATCGACATGGCCAGTATCCGGATGGCGCAAACTGTCCTCGAGCGCAAAAGGTTGATCGAATCAACCTGATGTTGCCCCTTCAAGGAATCACCGTCGTGACGGTCGAGCAGGCGGTGGCGGCGCCGTTTGCCAGCCGGCAACTGGCTGACCTCGGGGCTCGCGTCATCAAGGTCGAGCGGCCCGGTTCGGGTGACTTCGCGCGCGATTACGACGCCGTGGTCAACGGCCTGTCGGCGCATTTCGTCTGGCTCAATCGCTCCAAGGAGTCGGTCACGCTCGATCTCAAGCAGCCCGAGGCCGCTGAGGCGCTGCGGCGGCTGATCGCGCGGGCGGACGTGTTCATACACAATCTCGCCCCGGGCGCGATGGGACGCCTCGGCTTCGACTCGCCGGCGCTGCGCGAGGCGTATCCGAAGCTCGTGATTTGTGAGATCTCCGGATACGGCAGCAGCGGTCCTTACCGCGACAAGAAGGCGTATGACCTGCTGGTGCAGAGCGAAGCCGGACTCGTCTCGCTGACGGGCACGCCCGAGTCGCCGGCGCGGGTCGGCCTGTCGGTCGCCGATATCTCGGCGGGGATGTACGCGCTGTCCGGCATCCTCGCCGCGCTGCTGCGCCGCGAACGCTCGGGCGACGGCGCCACGCTCGACATCTCGCTGTTCGATTCGCTGGCCGAGTGGATGGGTTTTCCAGCCCTCTATACCGACTACGGCGGGACGCCTCCGCCGCGTACCGGTGCGCGGCATTCGACGATTGCGCCCTATGGCCCGTTTGTCGCGGGGGACGGAAAGACGGTCTACCTCGCCATCCAGAGTCCGCGCGAGTGGCCGCGGTTTTGTGATGAGGTCATCGAGCGGCCCGAGCTCATCGACGCGCCGCGATTCGCGACCAACCCCTCACGCGTCGAACATCGGGTTGCGCTCGAAGCGATCATCACCGCGTCGTTCTCACGATTCACCTCAGAGGAGATCGTCAACCGGCTGGACGCCGCGGGGATTGCCAACGCGCGCATGAACAGCGTCAGCGAATTTCTCAGTCATCCGCAGTTGCAGACGCGCGATCGATGGCGGCAGGTCGACTCGCCGGCCGGGCCGCTGCGCGCCCTGCTGCCGCCCTTCAACCTTGAAGGCGAGCATGTGCCGATGGGACCGGTGCCGGCATTGGGCGCGCACTCCGATGCCGTGCTCGGCGAGGTCGGATTCGATGCCGCCACGGTGGCCGCATGGCGCAACAGGGGCATCATCTAGGTCGAGGAGGCCTTCAGGCCTCCGGCGGAGAGCTATGGCGATAAAAGAAGGCTGGACCGGACGCGTTTATGAGGACTTCGAGGTCGGCGACATCTATCAGCACCCGCTCGGGCGCACGGTGCTGACGGTCGACAATAGCTGGTTCACGCTGTTGACGCAGAACACCAATCCCATCCACTTCGATCACCATTACGCCGCGCAGACCGAATTCGGACGGCCGCTGGTGGATTCGACCTTCACGCTGGCACTGGTGACGGGGCAGTCGGTCACCGATCTGTCGCAGAACGTGATGGCCAACCTCGGCTGGGACGAGGTGCGCCTGCCGAATCCGCTCTTCGAAGGCGATACCGTCTACTCGCGAAGCGAGGTCCTCGAGAAGCGCGAATCGAAGTCCCGCGCCAACGTCGGCATCGTCCGTGTTCGCACCACCGGCTTCACGCAGGACGGCACCATCGTGATCGAATTCCTGCGCACGTTCATGGTCTACAAGCGCGGCCACGTGCCGCAAACCGCCCGCGCCACGATCCCCGAGCCGAAGCGGTAAGTCTGTGAGCGCCACACAGTCTTAGTAGAGGAGGCCTTTAGGCCTCCGGATCAGCCCTCCGGCCGTGGTATCTTTTCGCCATTCATCACGCATTCGCCTTGCTGCCGGAGGTGCCACGTGCCTGGCCGATTCCCTGAACTCATCGTCGCGATCGTGTTGACCGGTGGTGCCGTCCTGTTCGCGCCGGCGACCGCGCGCGGGCAGCAGGCGGCGCTGCCGATTCCCGACCTGGCGCGCACGCCGGAGTCGGTGTGTCCCGACAACAATCCGCTGGCGATTCGCGCCTGCGGCCTCGAGAAGGCCAGGACGTTCACGATGCCGCGCACGGCAGACGGGAAGCCCGATTTCTCTGGAGCGTGGGGCGGCTCGCAGGCCGCTCACGAAAACCTCGAAGCCCATCCGAAGTTGCCCGACGATAACGGGGGGCCAAGCGTGATCATCGATCCGGCTGACGGGAAACTCCCGATCCAGCCATGGGCGGACGTGAAGCGTCTCGAGAACAAGGCGCGATATATCGACCAGAACGCGCAGTGCTTCGTGTCAGGCGTGCCGCGTCACCTCTACATGGGTTCCTACCAGTTCCTGCAGACGCCGACGCACATCGTCCTGCTCTCCGAGGAAACCAATGCGGTGCGCATCGTCAAGCTCGACGGCAGCCCGCATGTCGGCAAGGACATCCGGCTGTGGCAGGGTGACTCCCGCGGCCACTTCGAGGGCGACACGCTGGTCGTCGAGACGACCAATCAGAACGGGATGCCGCGGCTCGACCAGGTGGGGCATTTCATCACCGATGCCGCAGTGGTGACCGAGCGCTTCACGATGTTCGAGATGAACTCGATTCTCTACGAAGCGACGATCGACGACCCGCTCGTCTACACCCGGCCGTTCACGATGGCGATCGCGCTGCATCGCAACACCCGTCCCGGGTACGAGCTGTGGGAAGAGTCGTGCTACGAAGGCGAGTCGAATGCCGAGCATCTCCGCAACCTCGGATATCGCAACTATCCCGGCTTCTCGTCCCAGGACGCGCAGATCGCCAAGGACGCCTACGAAAGGAGCCGATCGAAATGACGGCCCGACAATTGTCCGCGGCCTTCGCGCTCGGTGCGCTGCTGGCATCGGCCGTGCCGGCGCTGGCCCATCACTCGCTGACGGCTGAATTCGACACCGACAGGACGGTGCAGCTCTCGGGGACGATCACCGAGATGAAATGGACCAATCCGCACGCCTGGCTCTACATCAACGTCAAGGATGCCAAGGGCCAGGAGGAGAACTGGGCGATCGAGTTTGCGACGCCGAACCAGCTCTATCGGCGCGGCTGGAGCCGAGAGGATCTGCCGGCGGGAGCCCTCGTCAACGTCAACGGCTACCCCTCGCGCGACAAAGGACGCCGCATCAACGCGATCGACGTGAAGCTGCCTGACGGGCGGACGCTCTTCGCCGGCTCACCGACGGATCAGAAACCATGAGCCGCGCCGTCTTCCGAAACGGGCGTTTTCTCTGTGTCTCTGTGACTCTGTGGCTCGTGATCATGAGCGCAGGTGACGCCGCTGCGCAGACCTACAAGGCGCCTCGAACCGTCGACGGCCAGCCGGACCTGCAGGGCATCTGGCAGGCGGTGAACACCGCGAACTTCAACATCCAGGATCACTCCGCGGAGCTCGGCGTCCCGGCGGGCCAGGGCGTCGTCGAGGGCAACGAGATTCCATACCTGGATGCGGCGCTGGCGGATCGGCGGTTGAACTATCGACGACGCTTCACCGAGGATCCCGAGAACAAGTGCTTCATGGTCGGCACGCCGCGCACCATGTACATGCCCTACCCGTTCCAGATCGTACAGACGAAAGACCAGGTCACCATCATCTCGGAGTACGTCCACACCGTGCGCAGCCTGCGGTTCACCGGGCAGCATCCGAAAGGTCCCCGCTGGTACCTGGGTGACTCGCGGGCGCGGTGGGACGGCGATACGCTGGTCGTCGACGTGACGAACTTCCACGACGAGACGTGGTTCGATCGCTCGGGCAACTACGCCAGCGACACGCTGCACATTGTCGAGCGCTACACCAGGACCGGTCCCGATCACATCCTGTACGAGGCGACCATCGAGGATCCGAAAGTGTTTGCCCGTCCGTGGAAGATCAGCATGCCGCTCTACCGTCGCGTGGAAAAGAACGCGCAGCTCCTCGAGTACGAGTGCCACGCGTATCTCGAAGCCGAGCGTGACCGCCGCGACACCCGATAAGCTGGAGTCCATATGAGAACGTTTGTCGCCGCCGTGTGTGCCCTGTCATGTGCCGCGATCCTGCAGGGGCAGGGCTCGAGGGTGACCGCCGCCGCGTGCGAGCGGCTTGCATCCACGTTGACGCTGCAGAAGGCCACGGTCACCTCAGTGCGGGCGGTATCTGCCGGCGACTTCACGCCGCCGTCGCCTCCGGGCGCGGCGCGTCCGCCGGCGGCGGAGAAGGGCCTGCCGGCGTTCTGCCGGGTGTCGCTCGCGCTGGCGCCGACGTCTGACTCCGACATCAAGTCAGAAGTCTGGCTCCCGCTCGCCGGCTGGAACGGCAAGTTCCAGCAGGTCGGCAACGGCGGATGGGGCGGATCGATTCAGTACGGCGCGCTCGCGACGGCGTTGCGCCGCGGATACGCTGCCGCGTCGACCGATACCGGCCACGTGGGAGACACCGCGTCGTTCGCGCTCGGCCATCCAGAGAAGCTGGTTGATTTCGGACATCGCGCCATCCACGAGACCGCCGTGCAGGGCAAGGCGACGATCGCTGCCGCATACGGCACCGCGCCGAAGCTCTCGTACTTCAACGGCTGCTCGGGGGGCGGCCGCCAGGCGTTCATGGAGGCGCAGCGGTATCCGCATGACTTCGATGCGATCATTGCGGGCGCGCCCGGATACAACCGCACGGACCAGAGCTTTCAGCTTGTCGCCGCGTCGAAGGCCACGCACGTGGATGCGGCGAGCTTCATCCCGCCCGCCAAGCTCAAGGTACTGCACACGGCGGCGGTGAACGCGTGCGATGCCGACGACGGCCTGGCCGACGGCCTCATCAGCCTTCCGCTCGCATGCAGGTTCGACCCGGAAGTCACGGTGTGCAAGGCTGGCGACGCGCCGGATTGCCTGACGCCGCCGCAGGTCGCCGCCGCCAGGAAGATCTACGCGCCGATCGTCGACCCGAAAACCGGCACGCAGGTGTTTCCGGGCGTCGTCCCCGGCAGCGAGCCGCGCTGGACCGTGAATGCCGGCGGCCCGAGGCCGCTCGGCATGTCCGACGAGCTCTTCAAGTTCGTCGTCTTCAAGGATCCGGACTGGGACTTCCGCACGCTGGATATCGGGCAGCACCTGGAGATGGCCCGCAAGGCCGCCGCCCCGATCCTTGACGCCACCTCGTCCGACATCAAGCCGTTCGTCGACCGCGGCGGAAAGCTCCTGATTTATCACGGCTGGGGCGACACCAACGTGCCTTCGCCCTCGTCTGTCATCTACTACAACAGGGTGGTGGAGGCGCTGGGCGAGAAGCAGGCGAGCGACTCGGTGCGGCTCTTCATGGCGCCGGGGATGGGTCACTGCGGTGGCGGCGAAGGGCCCAACGTGTTCGACACCGTGACGGCCGTCGAGGAGTGGCGCGAGCACGGCAAGGCGCCGGCGCAGATGGTGGCGTCGCTCATTGCCGACGGGACGGTTGTGCGCACCCGTCCGCTCTGCCCGTATCCGCAGATTGCAAAGTACACGGGAACCGGCAGCATCGATCGGGCCGAGAACTTCGTATGCCGGGCCCCGTAGGCCGGGTCGCGCGAAGCGGACCTGGCGGGTGCATCAATAGGGAGACGTCAATGTCGAGAATGTTCGCTCGCGTATCAACATATGTCATCGGCGCCGGCGCGATGCTCGCGGTCGCCGCAGGGTCGGTCTCGGCGCACCACGCGTTTGCCGCCGAATTCGACGCCAATAAGCCCGTCAGGTTCGAGAAGGCGAAGGTGACCCGCATGGAATGGGTCAATCCCCACGTCTGGATCCACATCGACGTCAGCCAGCCGGACGGCACCACCGAGAAGTGGGCGATCGAGGCGGGCACGCCAAACGCGTTGTTTCGGCGCGGGTTCACCAAGGATGCACTGCTGCCGGGCACGATGATCGTCGTCGACGGCTACCGCGCGAAGGATGGGTCGCGCCGCGCCAACGGCCGCGACCTGACCCTTCCTGACGGGAAGACGTTGTTCCTCGGTTCGTCCGGCACCGGCTCACCCGATGAAGCGAGGCGTCCGAACTAGCCGCTAGTCCGGCGGGTTCCCTGACAGATAGAGCTGATAGAGTTCTTCTTCGGTCGGCGGGACCTTGCGGGTGACGTCGACCGCCATCGTCCTGCCTTCCCAGCGCTTGACCAGCGTCTCCTTGCGAAGATGGCCGAGCGCGGTCTCTTCGGCCATCTCCATGCAGCGGAATGGCACCAGGCGGGCGTTCGGTTCCAGGCGGCGGTAGAGCGGCAGACGGATGGTCCATGGCCTGGTGAAGACTTTCGGATCCTCGATGCGCGCTTCGTACTGAATGGCGTCGCGGCCGAGCGGCGTGTAACGCTCCGTCACGCGGAGCGCATCACTGTGAAAGTTCCCCGACCGATCGAACCATGTGTTTGACGTGAACCTGGTCACGTCAACCACCAGCGTGTCGTTCTCCCAGCGGCCGACCGAGTGCCCCATGAACGCGTCACCGGGATATGGCACCACCTCGTCCAGATGGACGGTGCGGTCGGCATTCCGGAACTCGAACGCCATCATGACTTTGGTCGAGCCCTGGATGATCTGGAACTTGTACGGCATGTACATCGCGCGCGGCACGCCGGGCAGGTAGCACCGGATCTCGGGATCCCGATCGAGCCAGTTGGCGAGATTGTCTTTCTGCCGGGCTGCCGCCCACGGCTGGTACGGAATCTCGTCGCCGTCGACGACCCCGAGATCCGCGGGCACCCATCCGATGGCGCCGAGCGCGACCACCGGTGCTGCCAGGACGGGGACGCCGGCATACACCCCCGGTTGCGCGACAATCGGCCGCGCGTCGTGACTCAGGAGATCCCAATGCGCGGAGCTGTTCGCCTGCCAGATGCCGCTGAAGTCGGGTCTGCCCGCGGCGGTTCGGCTGATCGCCGCGGGCGACGCCGCGGCGTTGCCCTGCGACTCCGTCGTGCGGCTCGTAACCAGGAACACGCAGGTGATGACGGCCGAAGTCAAGGCCGCTGTCAACAGGTGTGTCGACGTCTTTCGCATAGAGACTCCATTTCGAGCACGTGGCGTGAAGGCCGCGGATAGTCTACTATCGCGAGCCGGGATGAGTCTTCACGCAGCGATGCAGCGTCTGGCCGAAGCCGAGTGGAGCATCGCGCTGCACGAGTCGCAATACGCCTACGCGATCGTCGAGTCGATCCATGTGTGGGCGCTCTGCCTGTTCGTGGGGTTTGCGGTGATCCTGGATCTGCGCCTGGTTGGCGCCGTGTTCCGCGACGTCCCCGTGTCACACATGACCCGCCGCATCCTGCCCTGGACGAAAGCAGGGTTCGTGGTGATGGTGATCAGCGGCGTCCTGCTGTACCTGGCGATTCCCCTGCGCACCTATCACAACGTGTTTTTCAGGATGAAGGTCATCCTGCTGATCGTCGCGGGGCTGAACGCGTTCGTCTTTCATCGCGGCATCTACCGCAAGATAGCCGACTGGGATCTCGCGGTTACGCCCCGTCCGGCGCGGGTCGCCGGCGCGATGTCGTTGATCCTGTGGGCCGCGATCGTGTTCTCCGGACGCTTGATCGCCTACAACTGGTTCGACTGCGGCAAGCCGCAGCCGCCGGTGATGAATGCCTTTGCCGGCTGCACGCCAGACATGATCGACCCGTACCGGTAGGGACCAATGCTGCTGCCGTGGTTTCAGGCACTCGAGTCCAGTGCGCTCGGAGAGGCGATTCGCAACTCGCACTGGCTGTTCCCGATCATCGAGGGTTTCCACTTGCTCGGCCTGGCGGTGATCGGCGGGGCGGTGCTGATCGTCGATTTCCGCCTCCTCGGCCTCGGGCTGCGCAGCCATCCGGTGTCCCGGCTCGCGCGCGACATGCAGCCGTGGGTGATTGGCAGCCTGATCGTGATGGTCGCGTCGGGCGTGCCGCTGTTCGTGTCGGAGGCGATCAAGTGTTACTACAGCATCCCGTTCTGGGTGAAAATGATTGCGCTGGCGGCGGCGGTCGTCTTCACGTTCACCATCCGGCGCTCGGTCATCGTGGCGGATCGCCCCGAGGGGCGGTTGAACCGGATGGTCGCCGTCATTTCGATTGGGTTGTGGGCAACGGTCGGGTGGGGTGGCCGGTGGATCGCATTCCTGTAGTGTCAGTCAGCGGAGGGTGGCGATGAACCGTCGACCTGTCACGTTCGCACTCATCTCGATGATGGTATTGGGGTTGCCGGCCCTCGGCCTGCGCGCGCAGCGTGGTCCGGCGTTGCGGACGCCCTGGGGCGAGCCCGACCTTCAGGGTATCTGGAACGGCGAGACGATCACCCCGCTGGAGCGGCCTGCCAGGTGGGCGGACACGCCGGTCCTCTCCCCCGAGGAAGCCGCGGCCGTTGAACAATGGGTCTATTCAACGCCAGGCCGGGACGATCGGTCGCTGCGCGGCACGGAACGCGATGTGGCTGGTGCGTACAACGACCACTGGAACCCTCCCCGGACGCATCTCTCGGACCGTCGAACCTCGCTGATCGTTGACCCTCGCGACGGCCGCATCCCGCCGATGCTTCCGGAAGCGGAGCAGCGGACGCGCGAGGAGCGCGAATACCTGCAGGCGCTGCTCGACGGCACGGCCACCCGGCCGGGCACGACGATGTCGCCCCGCAGGAATGCCGCGCCGCCCAGGTTCAACATCGAGCGAATGAACCGCTCGGACGGTCCCGAGGACCGCTCGACGATGGAGCGGTGCTTCGGTATCCCGATGCCGGTTGCCGAGCGCGCTGTCTACCGGATCGTGCAGTCACCGGGGCAGGTCGGCATTTACATCGACTTCGGCCAGGGGCAGGGCTTCACGCGTGTGATTCCCGTGAACGGCCGACCCCACCTCCCCGCGCGCATGCGCCTGCTGCACGGCGATTCTGTCGGTCGATGGGAAGGTGACACGCTCGTCGTGAGCGTCGCGAACTTCACGCCGAAAATGGACTTCCGTGGCTCGCGCGAGAACCTGCGCCTGACGGAACGCTATACGCGCGTATCCGCTGACCGGATCAACTACCGCGTCACCGTTGAGGATCCGACGACGTGGGTGCGTCCATGGACGATCGAGATGCCGTGGGACAAGCAACCCGACAAGCCGAACCAGGTGTACGAGTCCACCTGCCACGAGGGCAACTACGGCCTGCTCGGGATGCTGGCCAACACGCGTGCGGCCGAAGCGCGCTTCCGGCGCGGTGAAGGGCCGGATCCCGCCACGCAGGACAACGCCACCGGCGGTGCGACCGGTGAGTCGCGAACGGTCGCGAACTTTCCTCGGTAGCTACCGACTACCGACGACTGACTACCAGCTACCGAAATGGCGGCGGCGTGTGGCGAGAATAGTGGGCATGACAGGCTGGGGCTCGACGTCGCGCAGAGCATTCCCACTCATGGCCGCCTGACGACGCTCGCGAAAGCACGGGCGTACGTCGAGGCATTCGGCCGCACACAGATTGTCAGATAAAGCGGGGCACGGACCTGGAACGGAATCTGGTGATGTTTGGCCCGCCCGGGGCGGGCAAGGGCACTCAGGCGGTGCGTCTCGCGCGCACGTGGGCGATTCCGCATATCTCGACGGGCGCCTTGCTGCGCGAGGCGGTGCGCGCGGAGACACCGCTCGGCCTCGAGGTGAAGGCGATCATGGCGAGCGGCGGCCTCGTGGACGACGCGCTCATCACGCGTGTCGTACAGGAGCGGCTGACGCAGCCCGACACCGGGCCGGGCTTCCTGCTGGATGGGTATCCTCGCACCGTCGCGCAAGCCCGGGCGCTCGATGAATTTCTTTCGGCGGGTCCAGCAGGCCCCGCCCCGCGAGGCCCATTGGTGGTTGTCGAGTTGTTCGTGCCGGAGGAGGAGGTGCTTCGGCGGCTCGCGGCGCGAATGGTGTGCTCCGAGTGCGGCGTGAATGCGCAGGACGACCGCGACTTCTCGTCCTGCAGCAACTGCGGCGGGCAGGTGGTGCCGCGGGTGGACGACGCCGAAGAGGTCGTCCGCAAGCGGATGGACGTCTACCGGCGCCAGACCGAGCCGCTCGTCGAGTACTACGGGAAGCGCCAGACGTTTCGCAAGGTCAACGGCGATCAGCTCGCCGACGAAGTCACGGCCGCGATCGTCGCGGCGATCAATGACGCGCTGAAGTAGTTCACCGGAAAGCCCGACGGTAGAATCAGGGTAGACGCTGGGCCGGAATGCCGAGCGCGAGCGCGATGTTCCGCAACGATCCCTGCACCACCTGCTGGTTGCGCGCGCCGAGACGGATCAGTTGCCGCTGTGCGCCGCTCAGCTCCTCGAGGCGCGCGTCAGCGTAGACCCAGCCGATCCCTTCCGGCTCCACTCGAATCGGATCCTCCACGACGGGTGTCTCGAGCAGCTGGATGATGGCGCGCTCGAGCATCCGATCGAACGGGATGTCCGGGTATCCAAGCTCGGCATACGCCTGATCGACGAGCGGCTTCAATGCCGCGTAGAGCCGCGCCGAGCCGGCGGGGTCGAGCGATGCCGACGCCTCCGCGAGCGAGTTGTAGCGGTCGTAGCTGCGTGGATCGATGATCGTATCGGCGCCGCGCTGGCTCACCGCGAACGTGCCCGTCGGCCGTACCCGCCGAAGCTGCGGCGCGGGCGTGCGTCCTTCGGCGATGTTGACGACCACCACCGTGAAATTCCGCACCAGGCCATCGGTGACCAGCCACGCCGCCACGCTGGGATGCGCGCTCAACTTCCCAACCAGCTCGCGGATGATCGCATCGCTCATCTCGAGCGGCGGCAGCGTGATGTTCAGGCCGCCGCCGCCGAGCGCCGAATCTGCGGCCGGGGCGCCCGCGGCCGGGGCCGCATTCGGCGCAGCCGACGGCCCACGCCCGAAGACGTAGTACGCGGCGATGCCCAGCGCGATGACCAGCACCGCGATCCCGACCCACAAGGCGATCGGCCGGCGAGGCGGCGGTGGCGGTGGCGTGGTGCTGTGACCCGGCGGCCTGAGGTCGAGGTCGAGCTCAGTCATGACACCGGAATCTTACGCTCTCAGGGGTCGCACCACTAATGAAGCGCCCTCAGACGGGCGAGGTCGTTGGGTGACAGGTCACAGCCGCGTCAGCGTTTACGATCAACGGCCGTACGGGCTTTTCCAAGTCGTACGGCCGTCCGCAGGTGTCGTTGCGCTGAAGGGCGGGGCTACCTCTTCGCCGGCGCGGTTGGCGGAGCCGGCCGCGCGAAGCGAGCGGCGTCGACGGCAACATTGGGCCGAATCTGCGTCAGCTCGTACTGCTCGCGGCCGTCGAGCCAGGTCACGGTGAACTTGTAGGGCAGCTTCACGCCGGCCACGTCGCGGTAATCCGAGAAATCCACCTGGGTGACGAGGGCGCCGACGGGCGAATCGGTGTGGTGCATCTCCCGTTCGAGCAGTCCCGACTGGATGTCGAAGTAGAGCGTCACGACCGCCCCGTCGGCGGTCTCGCCCTGGACGACGTTCACGTCCTTGTCGTTGACGAAGCCTGGAAAGCCCGCGCGCCATTTGGTCAGTGCCTGCTTGATCTGGCCGGGGAATGCAAGCACCCCATCCATCCTGGCCGCGCCCAGCTCCTTTCCACCGAGCGCCATCACCGGCACCGGCTGCCGAAGCGGCGCCGCAACCCACACGCTGCGCCCATCCAGGGTCCTGGTGATGTCGCCGCTGGACGTGTGGATGATCGTTGTGAGCTGGTTCGGCGCCTTGGCGTAAATCTCGACCGGGCGATCCTCGGCGCTTTCCGGCCCGTACCCCACGGCCTTGCCGGTGGCAACCCAACTGGTCAGCGCGGCCAGCCGCTGCGCGCCGCCGAGCGCCTGGATGTATTTGTCGAGAATCGATTCGGCCGTCGGCGCGTTTGGCGCCTGCGCGATGACGTAATTCGGGTTCTCCGGAGGCGGTCCGTACAGCGTATCCAGGATGCCCACCGCGGTCCTTGGGCGATCGGCGCCGCGATGGCACGAGTAGCAGGTCACCATCTGACGTCCCCCGAATTGGGCCTTGTTGATCTCGGCCATCATCGTGATCATTCGGCGCGCCGCCCGCTTCCTGGCATTGTCGGTCGCGAAATTTTCCCAGGCCGAGTCGTCCGCGGCATGACAGTCCTGGCAGGACATACCCAGGGACGCGGAAAAAATCCCCATCGTGGCCATGAACTCGTTGACGGTGATCCCCTTGAGCACCTGGACGTTCTTGAACACTTCCTCCGCCATCTGCGCCCGCTCCGGCGCAGCCTGTCCCTGGCCGTTCAACGCAACCCCCAGCATGCCCACGAAAAGTGTCGCGGCGGCAACAAGGGCAGTTCGCCTCAATCCAAGCTTCATGTCGTCTCCTGAAAAGATAGGTGCGCGGCGTGGATATTATCAGGTCCGAGGCCGGGTCGGGGCTGGCTCCGCCCCGCTAACCAAGTCGTCGTTGACGATCGCGGCGGGACCCTCTGCGCCGCGTGCAAATGCGCGGCCGAGCGAGCGGCCGAGCGCCCGCCACGCCAGCACCAGCGACGTCAGGCACAGCAGTGTTCCGCCCAGCATGAAGATGATCACGACGATGTCCCACGCCGGCCGGTGATTGTAGAGCCATGGAAAATCGAATGAGTGGAGCGCGTGGTACACCCACCGTGAAAACCAGTTGCGCGCGTTGTAGGTGCCGGCAATCTGGCCGGTCTTCGGGTCGATGTAGTAGCGGCTCGCGCCCTCGTCGTTGACGCGCGCGAGGATGACGGGCAGAGGACGCTCGCGGCGGCGATCGAGGTAGTACCGGTCGTATTGATCGAGAAAGAGAACCTCAGACACGCCCCCGGGCTGTGCGGCCCGCGTCACCACGTCGATGATCCGCTGGCGATCGATTTCGGCGCGCGGCGCGCCATCGAGCGGCACGTTGTGCGTGTCGCCGCCGGCAAGCGTGGCCAGGTACAGGGGCTCGCCGGCCACCGTGGCGAATTCCAGTTGTTTGACCGGCCGATCGCCGAGCTGCGCGAGGACGTCGCGCGGATCCTTCGTGCCGAAGTCGGCCAGCCGGGTCGGCCCACGAAGTGCCTGCTCGATCGCGACGCTGGTCGTCACCTCGCTGTCAGACGGATCGTTGTCGAGAGGAAACGGATCCATGGTCAGCATGCCGCTGAAGGCCCAGGTGGCAGCGGCCAGCCCGAAGATCAGGCCGAACACCATGTGCAGTCGTTTCTGTCCTCGATAGGGAATGCTCGTCGGCGCACCCTCGTTGCGGTATCGCTTTCGCGGCGAGTACATCCAGAGTCCGATGGCGACGCCGAGCAGCGCCGACACGGTACCGATTCCCGACGTCCAGATGACGAAGGCGCTCCATTCGGGCCCATGCTTGCGAAGGGGTGTGAAGTAGAGCCAGTGGGTAATCGGTCCCAGGTACGCGCCGATGCGCGACGCCGTGTTGGTGTACTGGACGACTTCGCCTGTCGCCTGCGAGACGTAGACCTGGTCGCCGCTCGGCCACGAGTACTTCCACACCGGCTGGTCGCGGAGTCCCTGCACCGTCCACTGATCGATGTCCTGCATCTCGGCGATCGTCGCCGCGGCGGGCGGCTGACCCGTCCAGGCCGAGGCGACGCGCAGCATCATCGCGCTCGATACGTCGACCTGCGCCTCGCCGGTGTCGGCATACACGATGTCGGCGTCGCCGAAGTCGCCCACGAAGCGGTATGCCGGACGGCCGTCGAAGGTGTTGAGACGCACCTCCGCCGGAGGGCCGGGCCTCTCGAGCGTGGCCCACGCGTCTGCGGGGGAGAGCCGGATCGTCGAGGTGTCGAGCGCCGGGGACCGTTCCAGTCTGTCCGCGTCGGAGACGTCGGGAAACTCCCAATACATCATGCCGATGCCGGACGGGAACCACAGAAGGAAAAGCAGGCAGAGTGCGATCCCCAGCCACCGGTGGACGAAGATCGCGGCCCGTTTGACCATTTTGGCGAGGGGATGCGCCACGTCGCGAATATAGCGGGAATGGGAGGGCGCGGCGGGAAATAGCTGGGGCTTGATCCTGAGATAGAGTCTCAGTATCATGCGTAACGCCGACCGAAGGCGTCGGGTATCTGGAGGTCCTAATCGTGCGTCATCTTGTCGTGTTGACCCTGTTTCTCGGTCTTGTCCCCGCGGGGACAGCCGTGTCGAGCGCGTCGGCGCAAACCACCCCGACCGCGCCCGACCCGCAATCGGCCGGCGTGACGGTTACCGAGCACGTTACTGTCAACGCTGCCGTGCCGGCGGAGATGGAAACTCGCACCGCCACCAAGACCGCCACGCCCCTTCGGGACGTCCCGCAATCCATCACGGTCGTGACCAGCGCGCAGATCCGCAGCATGAGCATGCAGGGGATCGGGGATGTCACCCGGTACATGCCGGGCGTCGGCATCGCACAGGGCGAAGGCAACCGCGACGCCCCAATACTCCGAGGTAACACGGCGACCGGTAGCTTCTTCGTCGATGGCATTCGCGACGACGTGCAGTACTTCAGGGACCTCTACAACGTCGACCGGGTCGAGGCGATCAAGGGACCCAACGCAATGGTATTTGGGCGTGGCGGCGTGGGCGGCGTGATCAACCGCGTGACCAAGCAGCCTGACTGGAAGCGCACGCGCGAGGCGTCGCTCCAGGTCGGCTCATGGGCCAACCGGAGGTTCACCGCAGACCTGGGAGATCAGATCAGCAGCACGTCGGCGTACCGGCTGACCGGCCTCGTCGAAGACTCGGGAACCTACCGCAAGGGCGTCACGGTCGAACGCCAGGGGATCAACCCGACGTTCGCGGCCGGCCTCGGTCACAACACCATGATCCGCCTCGGGTACGAATATTTCCACGACCGGCGCACCGCCGATCGCGGCGTCCCGTCGTTCGCGGGGAAGCCGGTCGAGACGGACGCGTCGACCTTCTTCGGCAACGCGGATGAGAGCTACTCCGAGGCGACGGTCAACGCGGTCAACGCGGCGGTCGAACACGATTTTGGCGGCGGCGTTCTGCTGCAGAGCCACACACAGATGGCGCTCTACGACAAGTTCTACCAGAACGTGTTTCCAGGGGCGGTGAATGCAGCCGGCACCACCGTCAGCATCTCGGGGTACAACGACGGCGCCGTGCGCACGAATCTTTTTAACCAGACAGACATGTTGTGGACGCTGCGCGCCGCCGGCCTCACGCATCGCCTCGTCGCCGGGGTCGAGGTCGGCCGCCAGCAGAGCGACAACGTGCGGATGACGGCGTTCTTCCCGGCGATCTCGCCGACCGCCACGACGCTGAATCTTCCGCTGAGCAACCCGACCACGTCGCTGCGGATGACGTTTCAGCCAGGCGCGACCGATGCCAACAACCAAGGCATCGCCACCGTCGCGGCGGGCTACGTGCAGGATCAAGTGCGGCTGGGCCGCTACGTCGAAGCGGTGGCGGGCCTCCGCTACGACCGGTTCGAGGTGGACTTCCTCAACAACCGCACCGCCGCCCGCTTCCGAAGCGACGACAACCTCGTCTCGCCGCGCGTCGGCCTCGTGTTCAAGCCGAGGGAGCCGATGTCGCTCTATTCCAGCTACTCGCTCTCGTACCAGCCACGGGCCGGCGAGCAGTTGTCGTCGTTGAGCCTGACGAACCAGGCGCTCGAACCGGAGGTCTTCAGGAACTATGAGGTCGGCGCGAAATGGGACGTGCGCCGCGCGCTGTCGTTCACGATGGCGGCCTATCGACTCGATCGCGGCAACGTCGCCCTCGCCGATCCGATCGACCCGACGCGGACCCTGCTCGTCGACGGCCAGCGCACCAAGGGGATCGAGCTCGGGTTTGCAGGCGCGATCACCAGCGCCTGGAGCGTGATGAGCGGCTACACCTACCAGGAAGGGACGATTACGCGCACGCAGTCAGCCACGGTGCTCGCCGGCGCCAGGCTGGCGCAGTTGCCGGCCCACTCGTACTCGGTGTGGAACCGCTATGACGTGACGCCTCGCGCCGGCGGGGGCCTCGGCGTGGTTCACCGGGGATCGATCTTCGCGTCCACCGACAATACGGTGACGCTGCCGGCCTTCACGCGCGTCGACGCGGCTGTCTTCGTCGGTCTCACCAAGCATCTTCGCGGTCAGTTGAACGTCGAGAACCTCTTCGACCGCACGTATTACGCATCGGCCCACAACAACAACAACATCACGCCCGGATCGCCGCGCGCGATCCGGTTGTCGGTGACGACCCAGTTCTAGCGTCAGGCCATGAACGCGCCGCCGTTGGCGTGGATGGTCTGGCCGGTGATGTAGCGCGCCTCGGGGCTGCACAGGAAGGAGACGAGCGACGCCACTTCCTGCGGCGTGCCTCGCCGCCCGCCCGCCGTCTTGTGGAGGGCATGATGCGCCGGCTCTTCGCCCGCGCGAACCGTCTCGATCAGGCCCGGCGCCACGCAGTTCACCGTGATGTTGTGCGGTGCGAGGTCGTGCGCCAGCGCGCGGGTCAGCCCGCCGAGGCCCGCCTTGGCGGCAATGACGTGCGCGCGCTTCGACGCGCCGGTGTGCGACGACAACCCGCCGATGTTGACGATCCTGCCCGCGCCGGATGCGATGAGACGGGGGAGCGCCGCATGGCTGCAGAGGTACGCGCCGTCGAGCGTGATGCCGAGAATCTCCCGCCATTCGCGGTAATCCAGGTCCGCGAAGTCGACCTCGCGGCGCACGCTGGCGTTGTTGACGAGAATGTCGAGCCGGCCGAACGACGTGATCGCCGACGCGATCAGTGCGGCCGCCGCGGCAGGGTCGGTGATGTCGGCGATCTTCACCGCAGCCTTGCCCCCAGCGTGGCGGATGTCGGCGGCGACCGCTTCGGCCTCGGCCGCCGAGCTTCGGGCGTTCACGACGACCGCGGCGCCGGCCCGCGCGAGGTCGAGCGCGATCGCCCGGCCGATGTTGCGCGCACTCCCCGTGACGACCGCCACCCGACCCGCTAATACCTGTTGTTCGCTCATGATCGACACTCCGCCAAGCCGTCCAGTCGTGTGTGTGAAAACAGATCCGCAGACATGCGGAGCAGCCGTTCAGCGGTGGGGCGGCTCCAGCCCCCGAACAGCGCGTTGTCCATGAATTTTGATTCGAGCTCCGCGGTCGCGAGCGGGGCGTGTGCGCCACCGCGCATGTGCGGCTGCCGGAATTCACGCTGGCTGCCGTCGTTCAACGTGGCCCGCAGGTGACCTGAGAAGTTACGCGGATAGTCGTTGGCGGGATCGATCCGATAACGGATCTTCGCCGCCAGCTCGAGCACCGCGGGATCGTGAATCCGATCGTCGGTGAATTGCGCGTACCCGGCCTTGCCGTCGAGAAATCCGACGGCCATGCAGAAAGGGGTGCTGAATTTGGCCGCGTACGGCGTGGGCGGCCGATGCTTTGACGCCAGCGGCTCCCAGAGCCGGTGCACGGTCCCTTCCGCCGCGTCGCATTCGAGTGCCGCGATATCGTCGGCACGGACGCCGTCTTTCGCCAGCGCGATCGCGCAGTCGATGAATGGCTGCGTCATCGTGCCGCACGCGTACGGCTTGAAGGCGATGGTCGGCATCACCCAGCGGCGGCCGAGGCCGTCGAGCAGCGGCTCGAAGTCCGGCGCGACCGACGGCGCGAACGCGCGATAGAGGCCGTGCGTGCCGTCGAGCACGGTGCGCGGGCCGAGAAATCCTCCGCGTGCCATCAGTGCGGCGCGGATCCCCGACTGCGCCGCCCAGCCGGCATGCATCCGCTTGGTCCAGGTGCCCTCGGCGAGGTATTCGATGATGCCCGACGCCATGCTGCCGGCGATGCCGAGCGCCGACGCGATCTGCGCTCCGGGCAGCCGCAGCGCAGCGCCGACCGCGCCGGCGGCCGCGATGGCGCCGAACACGGCGGTGGGATGGAAGCCTGCTTTGTGCGTGGCTTGTGGTGCCACGAGGCTGAGACGGCAGAGCAGCTCGACGCCCGTCACCACGCCGGCCAGGAGCCGGTCGCCGCCAAGCTGTTCCCGCTCGCACGCCGCGAGCACGGCGGGCACGATGACCGCGCCCGAATGGACGGGCCCACCTTCGAACGTGTCGTCGAAGTCTTCGCCGTGCGCCGCGGTGCCGTTCACGAGCGCCGCGCCGAACGCGTCGAACCCGCCGGCATGACCGAGCGCCGTGCACGCGCCGCCGGGGTCGGTGGCGGCGAGAGTCGCCGCGATGTACGGCTC
>CANIBQ010000083.1 GCA_947465645.1 Acidobacteriota bacterium
CCGCCGAGCGCCGTGATGTTGTGGGCGACGTTTGCGGCGCCGCCGATGCGGTAGCTCTCGTGGTCGAACGTGACGACCGGCACCGGGGCTTCGGGCGAGATGCGGGTGACGCGCCCGGCAATGAACTTGTCGAGCATCGCATCGCCGACGACGAGGACGTGCGTGTGGGCGAGTCCCGCGGCAATCTGCCGCGCCCGCTCAGGCGGGATGGGAGGCAATAAATGGGGTCGGGAGTGATTTTCCATTACTTCGCCTCAGGAAAATCACTCCCGACCCCATTTATTGCCGCAAAGGGCAAGGTCACGAGCACCAGGAACAGCATCAGGAACTCGGAGTCGCCGAAGTTGTACTCGAAGAGCCCGGCGGCCAGCATGGCGACGACCGCTGCGAGCGCGGTCGCCGTCAGGACCTGGTCCTGCTGCTGCCGGAAGAGGCGGAAGAGTGCGACCGTCAGGCTGCCGATCAGCCAGATCCACAGGGCCAGCGTTGGCAGGCCGCGCTCCGCGGCAATCTGCAGCGGGACGTTGTGCAGGTGCGGATTCACCTCGTTGATGGCGTAGTCGGGACGGTATTGCTCGTACATCCTCGGCACCATGTTCGGCCCGACGCCAACCAGCGGATGGTCCTTGACCATCTTCGCGCCGATCTCCATCATCGCGAATCGATCCTGGTTCGAGGGGTCCTGCGCGTCGAAGGTCGACGTCAGGCGATTCACGAAACCTTCAGGGGCCACGACGACGAGCACGGCAAGGATCACCGGGAGCAGCCCCGCCAGCCTGAAGTCTTTCAGGATGAAGAGCAGGCCCACCGCGACGCATGCGCCGATCCAGGCGTTTCGGGACAACGTGAGCGACAGCGCGACGACGAGCGCCGGCATGACCAGCGCCGGCCAGGTGCGGTTGCGCGATCCGAACACCAGCCGCGCGACGGCGGTGCAGATCACCAGCATCAGCAGGCCGGAGTAGGTCATGTAATGCGACAGCGTTCCCTGTGGACGCTGGCCGAGGTTGTCGTAGTGCAGCAGGCCGTACTGGATGATGCCGAACGCCGCGCTGGCCGCGCCGACTGACACGATCACTTCGATGACCGTGACCGCGCGCTTGCCGCGCGCGATCTCGTACACCGCCGGCACGATGGCGAAATACACAAGCTGCTTCGAGTCGATCAGGCTCGTCACGCGGTCACTGGAAAATAGGGAGGAGATTAGCGTCATCCCGCCGTAGGCGGCGAGCGGAATGAAGAACGCCGGCGCGGCCGGCCATCGCCGGTCTGCTACGAGCACCGCGACCCAGCACGCGAGCATCGCGGTTAGCAGGATCCCAGCAAAGGCGATCGAGATCTGAAGCGAGGCGACGAATAGGAAGAGGAGCGCCGCGGCCAGTTTCTCCAGGCCGGACGTCGCCGTCTCCCGTGTATCCGTCACGCTCATCGTCGTTGCGGTCATGTCTTCTCGATCTGTGGGGCGGGCCTTGTCACCCCGCCCCACTTGCCCGTTTTGAAAGCAACGCCCTTTCGGCAGCTTCGACAACCCGTTCCGGCGTGATGCGCGTCAAGCACCGGAAGTCGCCGGGTTCGCACGTGTGCTGCCGGCACGGCCGGCAGGGCAGCGGTCCCGCATCGACGGCCTCCGCAAACCAGCGAGGATCGCGCCACGGCATCGAGCGCTCCGGCAGCGTCGGGCCGCACAGCGCCACGACCGGCGCATGCGTGGTGGCCGCGATGTGCAGGGGTCCGCTGTCGCCACCAATGTACACCGCCGCGCGGCTGGCGAGCGCGCGAAGTTCGCCCACGTCGAACTGGCCGTGGACGACGGAGGCATCGCCAGGGCCAAGGCGCCCGCGCGCCTGCTCCGCAATGGCCCGCGCCGCATCCACGTCGGATGGCCCGGACGTCACCATGAAGCGCCGCGACGGGTCGCGCCGGGCCAGCTCCACGATGAGCGTCGCAAACGACTCCGCAGGCCAGCGGCGAAACGGATTGCCGGCGCTGACGTGCAGGACGATGAGCGGGTTGGCGGGGGCGACGGCCGCGTCCGCGAGCCGCCGTTCCAGCCGCGCGGCCGCGGCGCCATCCTCCACCATCTCGACGGCGTCTCGCGCCGGCTCGCACGCGTCGATCCCGAGCGGGGCGAGTAGTTGCCACTGTTTGAGCACCGAGTGTGTCGGTCCGAGATCCGCGGGACGCGGCACGGCATGCGTGTACATCCATGTGCGCCCGCGCGTCGTGTAACCGATGCGGGTTGCGGCGCCGCTCGCCCACGTCAACCAGGCGCTGCGCGGACCGCCGTGCAGGTCGATGGCGATGTCGAAGCGCTCACGTCTCAGCCGGCGGGCGAACGCGATATCGTCCCGCACGCGCGCCACGCCAGGACGCAGCGGGACGACGAGCACGTGATTCAGGTGGGGATTGTCCCGGACTACCGGTTCGGCCAGCGGTTCGACGACGTAGGTGAGCTGTGCTCCAGGGTAGTGCCGCCGCAGCGCCCGAATGACGGGCGTGGTGAAGACCACGTCTCCGATCAGGCGCAAACGGACGAGGAGGACCTTCATCAGTTGCCGGTTGTCAGTTGTCAGAGGGCTCGAGTTGGCTTGTTGCCTTCCGACAGCCGACAACTGACAACTAGCTGCCTACTGCCTACCGCCTATGGCTCAATAGCGGCCTCGTCGATGAGCATCACCGGGATGTCATCCTTGATCGGGTAGACGCGATGGCATTGCCCGCACTTGAGCGCGGTGCCGTTCTTGACGAGCGTCACCGGCGTTTTGCAGTTCGGGCAGGCGAGAATTTCGAGCAGTTCAGCATCGACCGGCATGGTCCCTCCGGAGAACTCACGAACTATAACATCCTGAGCTAGAATTCCTTACTGGGATGTCCGGACAGATGGCGGTTGATCGTACGACATCCATGTGGACCGCGGTTCCGCGGCCGCTCCAGCGGAGCGGCCGCTGTTGCGTTTCGAAGAGATTCGCCAAAATGCTTACCAGGCGCGCGTATCCGCTGCTCGTCGCGGGCCTCGTCGCCGCGGCGACAGCCACTCCTGCCGCTGCGCAGTCCGGCGACGCGTACTACGACTTCCTCATGGCGCGGCGCCTGGAGGCGCAGGGGGACAATCCGGGCGCGCTTGCCGCGCTCGAGCGCGCCGCGGCCGCCGACCCGAAGGCGGCCGAAGTGAAGGCCGAGATCGCGTCCTTTCAGCTCCGGCGCAGCAAGCGCGAGGAAGCGGAGAAGGCGGCGCGAGAAGCGATTGCGCTCGATGAGGAGAACACCGAGGGGCACAAGGTGCTCGGGCTGATCTTCGCGGCCACCGCCGACACCTTTAACGGCCGCGCGCAGGCCGCGCAGTTTGCCGCCAATGCCACCGAAGCGATTGCGCATCTCGAACGCGCCATCGTCGACGTGTCGGGGGCCTCCGACATCAATCTTCATTACACGCTCGGCCGCCTGTACATGCGGATGGGCGACACGTCCAAGGCCGTCGAGGCATTGACGAAGGTCGTCAACCAGAATCCGGGTTCGGTGCAGGGACGACTCTCGCTCGCGCAGGCCTACGCGGCCTCCGACGATCTGAAGGGCGCGATCTCCACCCTCGACATCATCGTCGACGAAGAGCCGCGCGTCGCGTCGACGCTGGCGCAGTATCTGGAGCAGGCGGGTCTCATGAAGGAGGCCGCCGAAACCTACACCAAGGCGATTGCGCTGCAGCCGATGAGCCGCGAGCTGAAGTTCCGGCGGGTGTCGGCGCTGATCGCTGCGCAGGAATTCGCCCAGGCGGCCACCTTTGCCGGCGAGGCGCAGTCGCAGCATCCCGACGACCCGCGGTTTCCCCGGCTGCGCGCCCGTTCGCTCTTCGAGACCGGCGCCGCCGCCCGCGCGTTCGGGATTCTCGAGCCGGCGGCCAAAGCGTTTCCGAAAGATACGGCGACGCAGTTTGCGCTGGCGGACATGTATAACGAGGCCGGGCGGGATTCGGATGCCGAGAAGATCATGCGGCAGTTGCTCGACATGGATCCCGGCAACGCCGACACGCTGAACTATCTCGGGTATCTCCTGGCCAACCAGGGACGGCAGCTCGACGAGGCGATTCGCCTGATCGAGCGGGCGCTCGAAGTCGACCCTGGCAATCCGGCGTATCTCGACAGCCTCGGGTGGGCATACTTCCATCGGGGCGACATGGACCTGGCGGAGAAGCACCTGGTGCCTGCCGCAAAGCAGTTGCCGCGCAACGGCGAGATACAGGATCACCTTGGTGACGTCTACGCGCGCCGGGGGCGCTGGACGGATGCGATCGCGGCCTGGACGCGGGCGCTCGAGGGCGACAGCGGCGACATCAATCGTGCGGGCATCGAGAAGAAGATCCAGGACGGCCGTGCAAAAGCGCGCTAGTTGGTGAGTGCGCGTCTGCTGCTGGTAGTCGGGTGTTGGGCGTTCGGCGTCGTCGCCTGCGCGCCAAAGCGCATCGCGCTACCTTCGGATCCAGGCGCACCGTTTCCCGATTTCAGCCAGGTTCATGCACAGGTCTCCGGCGCGTGCGCCGCGGCCAGGACGCTGACGACCGAGCTGGGGCTGTCCGGACGCGCGGGCGGGCAACGGCTGCGCGGCCGCGTGGTGGCCGGCTTTGCGCGGCCCGACTCGATGCGCCTCGAAGGTGTCGCCCCCTTCGGCGCGCCGGCCTTCATCCTCGCGGCACGCGGCAACATGGCGACGCTGGTGCTGCCGCGCGACAGCCGCGTGCTTCGAGGCTCGAGCGCGGCAGAGATTCTCGGCGCGCTGACGGGCGTCTCGCTTGCGCCGGCCGACCTGCAGGCGATCCTCAGCGGATGCGTGACGCCGATGCCGCGCGCAGCCGGCGGACGGTTGCACCAGAACGGGTGGGCGTCGATCGATCTGGAGGACGGCGCGACACTCTACCTGCAGCGTCAAGGCAACGCCTGGCAGTTGCGCGCGGCGCGTCGCGCCGGGTGGCACATCGAGTATCCGGCGTGGCAGGGGATGTATCCGCAGGCGGTGCGCCTGCAGTCTGACGCCCAGGCCGGCGGCGTCGATGTGACCGCTACGATGTCTCAACTGGAAACCAACGTGGATCTCGACCCTTCGGCATTTGCCGTGAACGTGCCGCCGGGCACCTCGGACATCACGCTCGACGAGCTGCGCGACGGGGGGCCGCTTGGACAATAGACAGTTATCAGTTGTCAGTTGTCAGAAGGCGGCGAGCTACCTCGGTACGTTCCGACAACTGACAACTGACAACTGACATGCCGTCGTCCATTCCCGTCACGATTCGCGCGCACGCGAAGATCAATCTCGACCTGCGCGTGCTCGGCACGCGCGCCGACGGGTTCCACGAGCTGCGCACCGTCTTCCAGGCCATCTCGCTGCACGACACGCTCACCTGCGTGCCGCGCGAAGGTCCCTTCGCCATCGAATGCGCCACGGCAGGCGTGCCGCTCGACCGGACGAACCTGATCTGGCGCGCCGCCGCCGCGCTCTGGCGATCGCTCCGCCGTGCTGGTGAGGTGCGCGACATGCTTGTGCGCCTCGACAAGCGGATTCCCGTGCAGGGCGGACTTGGGGGCGGCAGCGCCGACGCCGCGGCGACGCTGCTCGGCCTCGCGCGCGCCTGGAGGGCGCCGGTCCGGCCGGCGCAGCTCACCGACGTCGCCGCGTCGCTCGGCGCCGACGTGCCCTTCTTTCTCTCCGGCGGCACCGCGCTCGGCCTTGGCCGCGGCGACGAGATTTATCCGCTCGCGGACCTGCCGCGCCACTGGATCGTCCTGCTCATTCCAGGCTTCGGCGTGTCGAGCGGCGAGGCATTCGGGTGGTACGACGCCGAGCGCGACGGGTCGCGCGGGCCGACGCGGGAGCCGCAGCAGGTGCCGGGGCCATGGCCGTCGCGCGCCGCACAGATGATCAACGATCTCGAGGCGCCGATTGCCCGCCACCATCCAGAAATCGACCAGATGAAGTCGGCCCTCCGGCGTGCCGGGGCGCTCGCGGCGGCCATGTCGGGCAGCGGTTCGGCGGTTTTTGGCTTGTTTCAGAAGCGTCGTGACGCGCTGGTGGCCGTGGACCGTCTTTCGGGTTCGGGCTGGCGCGTGCTGCTGACCGAGTCGCTCGGCCGCGGCGACTACGCGCGCCGAGCCCGTCCGATTCCCCAGCGGGTTGCCGCAACCCTTACGCTCGACTACACTAAGTGTTTCTAGCCGGCCTAGAGAGGGGCTCCGTAGGACACAACCAATCCATCGATGGGGCGTGGCCAAGTGGTAAGGCGCGGGTCTTTGGATCCCGTATTCGAAGGTTCGAATCCTTCCGCCCCAGCCACTCTCGCCGGTGGGATGTGAGCTTTTGTAGCAGCCGATGAGACGACCCCTGAGTGGTGACGGACTGATGTCGACCGGGTTTGGCGACCTGAAGATCTTTTCGGGCAGCGCGCATCCATCGCTGGCCAAGGAGATCGCAGATTTCCTCGGTATCCCGGTCGGACAGGCGCGTCTTCGCCGGTTCCCCGATAGCGAGGTCTCGTTCCAGATTGACGAGAACATCCGCGGGGCCGACGTCTTCATCGTGCAGCCGACCTCGAGTCCCGTCGACCAGTACCTGATGGAGATGCTGGTGATGATCGACGCGTTCCGGCGGTCGTCGGCGGCGAGAATTACGGCGGTCATCCCGTATTACGGGTACGCGCGGCAGGACCGCAAGGACAAGCCCCGGGTGCCGATCTCGGCCAAGCTGGTGGCGAACCTGATCACCTCGGCCGGGGCCAACCGGGTGCTGACGATGGACCTGCACAAGGCGCAGATCCAGGCGTTCTTCGACATCCCGGTGGACCACCTGTTCGCGGCGCCGGTGATCATCGAGTACCTGGCGCGGATGCACCACCCGAAGCTGACGATCGTGTCGCCGGACGCTGGCGGCGCGGAACGCGCCCGGGCGTATGCCAAGCGTCTCGACGCCGAGCTGGCCATCGTCGACAAGCGGCGCAGCGAGGATGGCACGGCGGAAGTGATGAACGTGATCGGCGACGTCGAAGGGCGCATCTGCATCCTGCAGGACGACATCATCGACACGGCCGGGACGATCCAGAAGGCGGCCTTGGGGCTGAAGGCGGCGGGCGCCGAGCGCGTGCTTGCCTGTGCGGTGCACGGGGTGTTGTCGGGTCCCGCGATCGAGCGGATCGAGAACTCGCCGGTCGACCAACTGATCGTGACGAACACGATCCCGCTCAGGGGCGAGGCGCAGCAGTGCAAGAAGATCGCGGTGCTCTCGGTGGCGCGGCTGCTGGGCCAGGCGATCCGGAGTATTCACGAAGAAACGTCGGTCTCGTCCTTATTCGTGTAGCGTAGGACGGGGTCCTTTCGGACCCCCCAGAGGAACAACATGGAAGCGACTCTCGATGCAGTAAAGCGTGACGGCCGCGGCAAGAACGAGGCGCGGCGCCTCCGCGCGTCCGGCCAGGTGCCCGCCGTCGTGTACGGCGCGCGCAAGGAAGGGCAGGCGCCTGAGGGCGTGCCGGTGGCGGTCGATCCGAAGGCGGTGCTGCGCATCCTGCACTCCGACTCCGGAGCCAACACGCTGATCAACCTGAAGCTCGCCGGCGGCGAATCGCGCGTGATGGTGAAGGAATATCAGCTCGATCCCGTGACGAGCGCGCTGCTCCACGCCGATTTCTACCAACTGGCGATGGACAAGGCGATCGTCGTCACCGTGCCGATCCTGCTCCACGGCGAGCCGAAGGGCGTGAAGCTCCAGGGCGGCGTGCTCGACTTCGTGACCCGCGACGTCGAGGTGCTGTCGCTGCCGACCGACATTCCCGAGCACATCGACATCGACGTCTCGGAGATGGTGCTGCACCAGTCGATTCGCCTGCGCGACCTGCCCGAGAACCCGAAGTGGAAGTACGTCAGCGAGCCCGAGACGATGCTCGTCCACGTCGTGATGCCGAAGGTCGAGGAAGTCGCGACGCCGGCGGCGGATGCGGCGGCGGCCGCGCCTGTGGCAGGCGCCGAGCCCGAGGTCATCAAGAAGGGCAAGACCGACAAGGAAGAGGACGAGAAGAAGAAGTAGCGTTGAAGCTGATCGTTGGGCTGGGAAATCCGGGGCGCGAGTATCGCGATACCCGGCACAACGTGGGCTTCATGGTGATCGACGAGATCGCGCGCCGGCATCAGTTGGCGCTGGGCATGGCGCCGTCGCAGGTGCCCGACGCGTTGGTCGCCAAGAAGTTCGGGGCCGAGCCGCTGCTCGTGGCCAAGCCGCTGACGTTCATGAACCGAAGCGGCGACGCGGTGGCAGCGCTGCTGCGCTACTACGACATCGCGGCCTCCGACCTGCTGGTCGTGGTGGACGAAGTGGCGCTTCCCTTCGGCAAGGTCCGCGCGCGGGCGCGTGGGTCGGCCGGGGGGCACAACGGTCTCAAGTCGCTGGCCGAGCGGCTGGGGACCACCGAGTTTGCCCGGCTTCGGCTGGGCGTGGGGCGCGGCGACCCGCGGAGAGATCTCGCGGATCACGTGCTCTCGAAGTTCGAGCCCGAGGAACGTCCCGTGCTCGATGAGTTCATCACCCGGGCGGCCGACGCCGCCGAGATGTTCGCCGCGGTCGGCATCGAGAAGGTGATGAACGCGTACAACCCGGAGACCGCGGCTCCGGAAATTGACTGACTCCTTGCCGGTTGGTGCGGCTAAAGCCGGACACTACGTACGTCGCTCGTAGTGTCCGGCTTTAGCCGCACCGTGATGCCGGCCATAGTCCAAAAGGAGAACTATGAACAGGAAGTACGAACTCGTGTACGTCGTGTCGCCAGACGCGACCGAAGCGCAAGTCACCGAGCTGCAGACCCAGGTTGAAGGGATCGTGCAGCGCATGGGCGGCACCACCGAGAAGACCGAGAACTGGGGCCGCCGCAAGCTCGCCTACGAAATCGGCCGGCACAAGGAAGCCACCTACATCCTCGACGTGATCCTCGGGTCCGGCGAGCTGATGAAGGAGATCGATCGCCGCCTGAAGGTGTTCGACCTCGTCATCCGTCACCTCGTCGTCCGCGTGGACGAGAAGGAAGGCGTCATCGATCGACAGCGCACCAGGCGCACCGAGACCTCTCGGCGCCGGCGCATCGCCCGCGGGCTGCCCCCGGATCGCGCGCCTGGCGAAGGCCAGCGCGGCGAGCCCGATGACGACCGCGACGACCGGTTCGACATGGGATTGGAGGATGGACGATGAACGGCGGATTCGGACGAAAACCGAGTGGCGGCGGTCGCGGCCGCGCCGGCGCAGCAGGCGCAGCGGGGGCCGCGGGCAAGGACGGCCAGCAGCGCCGCCCGATGTTCCGGCGGCGCAAGGTCTGCAAGTTCTGCTCGGACAAGATCGACGATATCAATTACAAGGACACCAAGCTCCTGCTGCCGTTCGTGCCGGAGCGGGCCAAGATCCTGCCGCGCCGGATCTCCGGCACCTGTGCCATGCACCAGCGGAAGCTGCGGACCGCGATCATGCGCGCGCGCCAGATCGCGCTGATCCCGTACACGGCGGAGTAACCGATGGAAGTCATTCTCAGAGAAACGGTCGACCACGTCGGCAAGCGCGGCGAAATCGTGAAGGTCGCCGACGGCTATGCCAGGAACTACCTGCTGCCGCGGAAGCTGGCGCTGCTGGCAACCGAAGGCAACAAGCGGCACGTCGAGCGGGAGCGCAAGATCGTCGATATGCGCGAGTCGGAAGAGAAGGGACAGGCCGAGGGGATTGCCGCGCGCCTGAACGCGATCGACATCGTGATCGTCCGTCGCGTGGGTGACACCGAACAGCTCTATGGCTCGGTGACCTCCGGCGACATCGCCGACTTCCTCAAGGCCAAGGGCTTCGAGATCGACAAGCGCAAGCTGATCCTGCCGGAGCCGATCAAGCTGATCGGCGAGCACACCGTGCCCTTGAAGCTCCATCGCGAGCTGACCGTGCCGCTGAAGGTCCGCGTCGCGAAGGAAGGCAGCGAGACCGCGTGAGCGTCGACGTCGGGTCGAAAGCACCTGATTTCACACTGCCAAACCAGGACCGCGCGGCCATCACCTTGGGCGACGAGCTCAAGAAGGGGCCCGTCGTCCTGGCGTTCTTCCCCGGAGCGTTCAGCGGCACGTGCACGAGCGAGATGTGCACCCTGCGCGACGCGACGGCCGACCTGAACAAGGTCAACGCCCAGGTGCTGGGTGTCAGCACCGACACGTTTTTTGCGCTGAAGGCCTGGGCCGATGCGCAGAAGTTCGCCTTTCCCCTGCTGAGCGACTACAACAAAGAGGTGATCGCGAAGTACGGGGTCGTCAACCCGGACATGATCGGGTTGAAGAACATCGCCAGGCGCGCCGTGTTCGTCATCGACCGCAGCGGCGTTGTCCGGCATCGCGAGGTGCTTGACGACGCACGTAATGAGCCTGATTACGCGAAACTGAAACAGGCGATCGCGAACGCTTAGGGCGATCGGTCGATTCGGAAAAATATGTTTTGGGCGGGCCATGGGCCCGCCATTTTTTTTGCTACACTCCAGTTCCTCCCGCTGTTCATTTCCTTCATGGCCGATACTGCTGTCGCTGCTGCGGAACGAACGCTTCCGCACAATCTCGAAGCCGAGCGCTCGGTGCTCGGCGCGATCCTTGTTCACAACGACGCGTTCAACACGGCGGCGCAGGTCATCGACTCGGGCGATTTCTATCGCGACGCCCACCGCCGCATCTTCGACAAGATGGTGGCGCTCAACGAGCGCAACCAGGCGATCGACTTCGTCACGCTGAAGGAAGAGCTCTCGCGCGGCGGCGAGCTCGACGACGTCGGCGGGCCCGCATATGTTGCGTCGCTGGCCGACGGCGTGCCCCGTGCCACCAACGTCGAGTACTACGCGCGCATCGTCAAGGAAAAGGCGACGCTGCGGAACCTCATCTACGCAGCGAACAAGATCGTCACCAACGCGTACGAGGCCGACCAGGAGCCGGACCTGATCCTGGATGAGGCCGAGAGCGCGATCTTCTCGATCGCCGACGACAAGCTGAAGGCCGGCTTCGTCCAGATGCGCGATCTGGTCAAGGACAGCTTCCCGAAGATCGAGCAGCTCTTCGAGCAGAAGCGGTTGATCACCGGCGTGCCGACCGGCTTTGTGGACCTCGACGAGATGACCCGCGGGTTCCAGCCCGGTGATCTCATCATCGTGGCCGCGCGTCCCTCGATGGGTAAGACGAGTCTCGTGCTGAATATTGCCCAGTACTGCTCGACGCAGCCCGAACACACCGTCGGGTTCTTCAGCCTGGAAATGTCGAAGGAGTCGCTGTTTCTGCGTCTGCTGACCTCGGAAGCGCAGATCGACAGCCACCGCCTGATGAGCGGCGCGATCGGCCAGAAGGACTACGGCAAGATCTCGCACGCGCTCGAGACGCTGAGCGCGATGAAGCTGCACATCGACGACACCGCCAACATCGGCGTGCTCGAGATGCGCGCCAAGGCGCGCCGGCTGAAGTCAGAGCATGGCCTGAGCATGCTGGCCGTCGACTACATCCAGTTGATGACGGGCCGTGGCCGGTTCGAGAACCGCACGCTCGAGCTTGCGTCGATATCCCGCTCCTTGAAAGGGTTGGCGAAGGAGCTCAGCGTTCCGATCGTGGTGCTCTCGCAGCTTTCCCGCGCACCGGAGTCTCGGTCGGACCATCGTCCTCAGCTTTCCGATCTCCGCGAGTCTGGCGCCCTCGAACAGGACGCCGACGTGGTCATCCTGATCTATCGAGACGATGCGTATAACCGCGATCCGAACAATCCGGAGGCGGGCACGGCGGAGCTGATCCTCGCGAAGCAGAGAAATGGCCCTACCGGTGTCGTGAAGCTCGCATTCCTTCGCGAGCAGACGAGATTTGCGAATCTCGCCCAGGGCCCTGCGTGATTCGCAGCACGGTGGCGCAGGTGGATCTCGCCGCCCTGCAGGCGAACTTCCGCGCCATCCAGGAATTTCTCTCGGCGGACCGTAAAGGTCCGCCCCGCATCAGGCCGAGTCACCCTGCCGATCCAGTCCAGGCCGGTCTCCGGCCCGATGCGGCGCGGACCTCGTTGTCCGATGCGGCGCGGACCTTTACGGTCCGCCATACAGCCCCGTCCATCATCGCCGTCGTCAAGGCGAACGCATACGGCCACGGATCCGAACGGGTGGCGCTCGCGCTCGAGCAGGCCGGTGCGACGATGCTGGCGTGCGCTGACATCGAAGAGGGCATCGTGCTCAGGCGCGCCGGCGTCCGCGTGCCGATTCTCGTCTTCGGCGCGCTGAGCGTCAGCGACCTCGACGGCCTCTTCGAGTTCGCGCTGACGCCGACGATCTCGACGCCGTCGGCCGCGCGCGCGGTGCAGGCGGCCGCGGCGCGCCAGAAGACGACGGCGGGTTATCACCTCAAGATCGACACAGGGATGAACCGGCTCGGATTTCGGCACGACAACCTGCGACGGACCCTGCCCGAGCTTCTCGGGAGTTCGAATCTCACGCTCGAGGGCGTCTACACGCACTTCGCCACCGCGGACGAGCCGGGACATCCGCTGTTCGACAATCAGCGCGCACGATTCGAGGGTGCACTCAAGACCCTCGAGGAGCTGGCAGGTCCGGCGGGGGCCGGACACTTCGATTGTTCGAAGGTGCTGCGGCATGCGTGCAACAGCGCGGCGCTGCTGCGCGACTCGCGCGTCTGGTACGACGTCGTCCGGCCGGGGCTCCTGCTGTACGGCATCGTCCCGCCGCCGCTGGCGTCGACGATTCCGCTCACGCCGGTGATGTCGCTGACGAGCCGCGTGGTGGCGGTGAAAGGGCTGCGCCCCGGCGAGGCGGTCGGATACGGCTCGCGCTTCAGCGCGCAGGCGCCGTCGACCATCGCCGTCGTCCCGGCGGGATACGCGGACGGCCTCGACCTGCGGCTCGAAGGACGCGGGCAGGTGTTGATCCGCGGCCACCGCGCTCCGATCGTCGGGGCGGTCTCGATGGACATGATGACGATCGACGTGACGGGGCTCGAGGCTGTGGCGCCCGGGGACGAAGTAGTCATCATCGGACGCCAGGGCGACGAGTCGTGGCAGCACATCGACGTGCGCGAGATGGCGGCCGCGATCGGCACGATCCCGTACGAGATCGTCTGCCGGATCGGTGCTCGAATCGAGAGGCACTACACTGCCACGTAGCCACAGAGACGCAGAGACACAGAGAGGAATTGTTTTTGCTCTGTGTCTCCGTGTCTCTGTGGCCCGTGAGGATGTATGAAGCCCCCTAAGGTGGTGTTCGTCTGCCAGGAATGCGGCGCGCAGGCCCCCAAGTGGATGGGCCGCTGCGCGGATTGCGGCGCCTGGAACTCGCTGGTCGAAGAACGCGCGGCATCGCCGGATGGTCCCGGAGGCGCGTCGGCGGGCGCAGGCACGAACCGGTACGCGCAGTTTGCGACGGCTGGAACGTCGAAGCTGTACGCGGAGGTTGAAACATCGAATGCCGCCAGGCTGTCGACCGGCATCGGCGAATTCGATCGCGTGCTGGGCGGAGGGATCGTGCCTGGCTCGCTCATCCTGCTCGGCGGCGAGCCGGGCATCGGCAAGTCCACGCTGCTGCTCCAGGCCGCCGCGCACTTCGCGCGCGACGTCGGTCCGGTGCTGTACGCGTCTGGCGAGGAGTCGGAGCACCAGATCAAGAGCCGCGGCGATCGGCTTGGCGTGGGCCCCAGCGCGGCGCTCTACCTGCTGGCCGAAACCTGCATCGAACGCATCCTCGAGGAGATTGCCCGGCTGAAGCCTGCGCTCGTCGTGATCGACTCCGTGCAAACGGTCTTCTCCATCAAGTTTCAATCGGCTCCAGGGAGCATCGGCCAGGTGCGCGAGGCGGCGACGCAGTTTCTGTTCGCGGCCAAAGGCCTGAACATTCCGACCGTGCTCGTCGGCCACGTCACCAAGGACGGCAGCCTCGCCGGGCCGAAGGTGCTCGAGCACGTCGTCGACACGGTGCTGTACTTTGAAGGCGAGCGCCACCACTCGCACCGCGTGGTGCGCGCGATCAAGAACCGGTTCGGCGCGGTGAGCGAGCTGGGCGTCTTCGAGATGACCGGCGCCGGCCTGCGCCCGGTCGCGAACCCCTCGATGCTCTTCCTCTCCGAGCGCCAGTCGGGCACGCCAGGATCCGCGGTGCTCTGCTGCGTCGAGGGGTCGCGCCCGATCCTGGTCGAAGTGCAGGCCCTTGTCAGCACGAGCACCTACGGCAACGCCCGCCGCATGGCCATTGGGGTCGACCAGAGCCGGCTCTCCCTGCTTCTGGCGGTGCTCGAGAAGCGGGCGGGCCTGAGCCTGGCGGGCGACGACGTCTACGTCAATATCGCGGGTGGGATGACCGTGGAAGAACCGGCGGCCGACTTGAGCGTGGTCGCCGCGGTGGCGTCCAGCGTCCGCAACCGGGCCCTTGCCCCGGCCACGGCGGTCTTCGGCGAGGTGGGGCTGAGCGGTGAGATTCGCGGCATCCCGCAGGCGCCATTGCGGATACGCGAGGCCGTCCAGATGGGTTTCAACCGCATCGTCATGCCGTTCGTCAACGTCGAGCCCGATTCCGCGGCCCAAAACGAGGGATGCGAGCTGGTGGGCGTGCGGACACTCGGGGAGGCCCTGGACCACCTGATCGCTTGATTTTCAGGCCAGAGGGTTCTAAGGTTCATTCTTCATATCGTTGTCGGTCCTAAGCCCCCTGGGGAGTGCCTCATGGTCTGGTTCTCTGTCGCGCGCGTAGGGTTCGTGGCGGTTGTTGGCTACGCGGCGTATCAACTCCATCCCCTTGTCGGGAATCCGATTTCGAACCTGGCCTTCGGTCTCGTGACCGGCAGTCTCTTTGTCGCTCTCGAAATCCGGCTGAAGGACACCTCCGTCACGCACCTGCTGGGCGCGCTGATTGGCGGCGCCATCGGGCTGGGCGCGGCCCACACGATCGGCACGGCGCTGTACTGGGCCGACGTGAGCGATGCACGCGTCGTCTTCCTGCACAGCCTCATCCTGCTCGGGCTGCCGTATCTCGGCCTGGCCATGGGCGCGCGGCGGGGGGAGTTTCTCGAGCCGGCCAACCTGATCAGCGTGTTCCGCGCAACCGGCCCGCGGCGCCGCTACAAGGTGCTCGACACCAGCGTCATCATCGACGGACGGGTCGCCGACATCTGCGAGACCGGCTTCATGGACGGCACGCTGGTGATCCCGCAGTTCGTGTTGAAGGAGCTCCAGTTGGTCGCCGACTCCTCCGACTCGATGAAGCGCAACCGCGGTCGCCGTGGCCTCGACATCCTGCAGAAGATCCAGAAGATGTCGGGTCTCGAGGTGACGATCTCGGATGTCGATTTCCCGGAGGTCAAGGAAGTCGACTTGAAGTTGATCGAGCTGGCGCGCACGCTCCAGGGGAAGATCGTCACCAACGACTTCAACCTCAACAAAGTGGCGCAACTGCGCGGCGTCGAGGTGCTCAACATCAACGAGCTCGCCAACTCGCTCAAGCCGGTGGTGCTGCCAGGCGAGCAGATGAAGGTCTTCATCCTGAAGGAAGGCAAGGAATACAACCAGGGCGTGGCCTACCTCGATGACGGCACGATGGTCGTGGTCGACAACGCGCGCAAGGCGGTCGGCAGGACCATCGACGTGGTGGTGACGAGCGTGCTGCAGACAACCGCGGGCAAGATGATCTTCGGACGCTGTCTCGAGCATTCGCAGTCAATGGCGGCGCCGGCCGGCGCGGTCGCGCCCGGGTCCTCGCCGCGTCCGCAGATTCCGCCTTCGGCCGCCGCCGCTGCCGGCACGTAGGTGCTCCCGCCGTTCCATTGGTGGCGGACGGTTTTTTACCTAATCCCCGCCATCACTCTGTACACGATCGTGCTCGGCACGCTCTCGCTCGGGTCGAGCCTGCTCGAGCAACGCGGCTACTTCGCGCACTGGTGTGCGCGAACGTGGTCGCGGCTGATCCTGAAGACCACGGGCGTTACCGTTGACGTGAAGGGCCTCGATCGCCTCGTGCCGGGGAAGACGTACGTGTTCGTCTCGAACCACCAGAGCATCTATGACATCCCGATCCTGTTCTGGTCGCTGCCGTACCAGCTTCGAATCATCGCGAAGGAATCGCTCGGCCGGTTTCCGTTCCTCGGTTGGCATCTGCGTCGCACGGGACACATGCTCGTCGACCGCAAGCGTCCCGATCGCGCGGCGATCTTCTCCTGGGCGTCGCGCCTGACGTCGCTGGGCCTGTCGCTGATTGTGTTTCCAGAGGGGACGCGTAGCCGCGACGGCCGCGTCGCCCGTTTCAAGGGGGGCAGCTTCTACCTGGCGCTCGAGGCTGGGCTGCCGGTCGTGCCGCTGTCGGTCATCGGCAGCCGCCACGTGATGCTCAAGGGCCGGCTCGCGACATATCCCGGACGCGTGCGTCTCGTCGTGCACGACCCGATCGACACGAGCAGGCTGGCCGGTACCGATCCGCGCGCCTTTGCCGAACGTGTGCGGCACATCATCGCGCCGGATGCCGAATCGGATGTCGCGGATGCGGTTCAGTCTCGCGTCTGACCTGCACGGCATCGTGCGGCCCGCCGCCGCCTGGCTCGAGGACGCCACCGTCGTCGAGCGTGAGCCGCGGCTCGATGCGCCGCTTGCCGCCGCCGAGTCGGCCGTCAGAACGCATCCTCCCGAAGAGCTCGCCGCCGTCCGCACGATGTACAAACGCGTCGGGATCGATCCCACCAAGCGGCGGCCTTCGTCGGAGGCGCTGCTGCGCCGCGTGCGCAAGGGCGACCCGCTGCCGCGAATCAACTCGATGGTGGATGTCTGCAACTGGTGCTCGCTCGAGTTCCAGTTGCCGTATGGGTTGTATGACGCCGCGCGCATCGAAGGCGACGTCGTGCTGCGGCTCGGAGTCGAAGGCGAGTCGTATCCCGGCATCCGCAAGGATGACGTACACGTCGGCGGCAGGATCACGCTCGCCGACCGCCTCGGACCATTCGGCAATCCCACGTCCGATTCGGCGCGGACGATGGTGACGACCGCGACGCAGCAGGCACTTGTGCTGGTCTTCGCGCCGTGCGAGATCGACGGCCGTCGCCTCGCCACCGTCCTTGACGTGACCGTGCGGCGGATGCTGGAGTTCACCGGAGCGCACGAAACAGCACGGTCGGTCGGATAGAATGTACTGTTGGTGCATGTCACAGCGATCATTGCTGCCGGGGGCCGCGGCGCGCGATTCGGCAGCGACCGTCCAAAGCAGCTGTTGACGCTCGCTGGCCGGCCGATCCTTCAACACAGCGTCGAGGCGTTCGTGCGCAGCGATCGCATCGCGGAGATCGTCGTTGCGCTGCCGCCCGATCTGGCCGCCAACCCTCCCGCCTACCTGCGGGGATCGAGAAAGCCGATTCACGTCGTCCAGGGAGGCGAGCGCCGGCAGGATTCGGTCGCCAACGCCTTCGCACGTGTCTCCGCGTCTGCCGAGCTCATCCTCATCCACGACGCCGCACGACCGATGGTCAGCGCGGATCTGATTGGCAGGACGATAGACGCCGCCGCCGAGCACGGCGCCGCCATCGCCGCACTGCAGGCAACCGACACCGTCAAGCGGGGGAATGCGGACCGCGTCATCGTCGACACGCTGCCGCGCGCCGAGATCTTCCTGGCGCAGACGCCGCAGGTCTTCCGCACCACCGTGCTGCGCGATGCGCTCGCATTGGCGCGCGCTTCGGCGGATGCGACCGACGAAGCGATGCTCGCCGAACGGGCGGGACATCATGTGCACCTCGTGGAGGGCGATTCCAGGAACATGAAGATCACGACGCCGGCCGATCTCGAATCGGCGGAACGCGCGCTCCGGGCCGCACCGGCGATGTTGCGCATCGGGAACGGCTACGACCTCCACCGGCTGGTAGCGGGCCGGCCGCTGATTCTCGGGGGCGTCACGATTCCCTTCGACAAGGGACTGGACGGCCACTCCGATGCCGATGCGGTGTGCCATGCCGTGACCGACGCGGTGCTCGGTGCGATCGGCGCCGGCGATATCGGGCGCCATTTTCCCGACACCGATCCCGAGTGGAAAGGCGCCAACAGCATCGTGCTGCTGATGCGCGCGGCTGACATCGTCCGCGGGGCCGGGTATGCGGTGGGCAACGTCGACGTCGTCGTCATCGCTCAGCGTCCCAAGCTCGTGCCGTACGTGGATGCCATGCGCGCCGGCCTCGCGAAGGCGCTTGGCATCGACGCCGCGCAGGTGAGCGTCAAGGGCAAGACCAACGAAGGTGTGGATGCGACAGGGGCGGGTGAAGCGATCGCAGTGCATGCCGTGGCGCTCGTGAGCCGCCTGTGAGACTTCGCTTCGCTCCCAGCCCCACTGGTCAGTTGCACGTCGGCAACGCGCGGACAGCGCTGTTCAACTGGCTGCTTGCCCGCGGCTCTGGCGGCACGTTCATCCTTCGGATCGAAGACACCGACGTCGTGCGCTCAACGAAGGAGGCCGAGCGGACGGCCTTCGACGACCTGCGCTGGCTGGGTCTCAACTGGGATGAAGGTCCGGACGCGGGTGGTGATCACGGCCCGTATCGCCAGTCCGAGCGGCTGCACGTCTACCGCGCGCACGCGGTGGAGCTGATGGCCAGCGGCAAGGCCTACTACTGCTTCTGCTCCGAGGAAGACCTCGAGCAGGAGCGCTATCACGCGCTGAGATCGGGGTTGCCCCCGAAGTATGGCGGGCGCTGCCGCCATCTCTCGCGCGAGGACGCTCGACGCCGGGTCGAAAACGGCGAACCGGCCGTCGTCCGCTTTCGCGTGCCGGAAGAGGAGCGGGAGCTCGCCTTCAACGACATCGTTCGCGGACAGGTCTCGTTCAGCTCAGAAGTCGTCGGCGACTTCGTGCTGCTGCGGTCTGGCGGCGTCCCCGCCTACAACTTCGCCGTCGTCATCGACGATGCGCTGATGGAGATCACGCATGTGATCCGGGGAGAGGACCACATTTCGAATACGCCACGGCAACTGCTGCTGTACGACGCGTTCGGATGGAAGGCGCCGCGCTTCGCGCACGTGTCCATGGTGCTCGGGCCCGATCACTCGAAGCTGTCGAAGCGCCACGGCGCGACGTCGGTGGCGGAGTTCCGCGAAAAAGGGTATCTGCCGGAGGCGCTGGCGAACTACATGGCGCTCCTCGGCTGGTCGCCGGGCGAGAACGAGGAGCTGTTGCCGCTCGCCGAGCTCTCCAGCCGCTTTCGCATCGAGGACGTCGGCAAGAGCCCGGGCGTGTTCGACCCCGAGAAGCTAGCGTGGGTGAATCGCCACTACCTCAAGGCGACTTCCCCCGACCGACTCGCCCGCCTGGGTATCCCGTTTTTGCAGGAGGCGGGGTGGGTAACAGCGCCGGACGAGGCCGGCGTCGAGTTCCTCGGGCGTGCCGTGACCGCGGCTGCGGCGTCGGTCGATCGCCTCGACCAGGTGCCCGTCCGGCTGCGCTTCCTGTTCGACTACTCGGCGTCGCGTGCATTGGAGGATCCCGCTGTCAGGTCGGAGGCAGAGACCGCGGGGGCTGTCGTCGAGGCCCTGGCGGAGGTGCTCGCCGCCGCGGAGCCGCTCGTGGATCGCGACGCATTCCGTGCGGCCGCCGCGCAGGTTCGGCAGCGCACCGGTGTGAAAGGCAAGGAGCTGTTCCATCCGATCCGCCTGGCGCTTACCGGGGAAGCTGAAGGGATGGAGCTCGACATCGCCGTCCCGTTGATCGAAGGTGCGGCACGGCTCGAGGGAACCGGTATGCGCCCGGTCGCAGGTGCGCGCGAGCGAGCGGCTGAGTTCGCGCGCCTGCTTCGCGCACGATAGAATTTGATGATCATTTACGGGATCAATCCGGTGCTGGAGGCCTTGCGGGCCGGGCAGGTCAAGGAGCTGCGCATCAGTCAGCGGAGCGACGACCGCCTGCGCGAGCTGCTGGCGCTGGCCGGAGATCGCGGGGTGTCTGTGCGCCGCGTGTCGCCGGACGTTCTCGATCGCGACTCGAGCCGCGGCGTCCACCAGGGCGTCGTGGCGGACGTCGAGGAGCTGAAGGAATACAGCATCGCCGAGCTCGTACGTGGCGCCCGTGGAACGCCGCTGATCGTGGTACTCGACAGCATCGAGGATCCCCATAACCTGGGCGCGATCTTCCGGACCGCCGACGCGGCGGGCGTGGACGGGGTCGTGATTCAGAGCCGACGTGTGGCGGCGCTCGGCGGCGCGGCGGCGAAGGCGTCGGCCGGGGCCGTGTCGCATATCAGGATTGCGGAGGTCGTGAACATCGCGCGCGCAATCGAGGAGTTGAAAGAGCTGGGCGTGTGGACCGTTGGATTGGCGGCGGAGTCGACGACGTCCTACGACTCAATAGACTTCACGGTGCCCTCGGCGATCGTGCTCGGTGCCGAAGGATCCGGCCTTCGCCGGCTGGTACGGGAACGGTGCGACTTCCTGGCCGCCATCCCGATGGCGGGGCAGGTGGGGAGTCTGAACGTTTCGGTTTCTGCGGGAATCGCGTTGTTTGAGGCCGTAAGGCAGCGAAAAACCTGAAGCTTCCCAGCCACGTGTGGGGCGGACCTTGTCAGGTCCGCCTGGCGAGCCTAACAGGCGCCCAAGTGAGAACGTCAGCCGTTTAATAATTAATTCGAGACAATTATCACATACCCATACACAGGGTCAATGTGCGCCGTGCTTGTATACTGTTCCTGCTGGCACCGCGCCGGCCCTTCATCCAGACGACCCGAGGGGCGCCCCCCTGTGACGGTCACCAACCCACGCCAGGTGGGTGGTTTCATGGGCGCACGATGATGTATTCCAATGGCTGAGACCCCGTTTGATTTTGTAGAACTGGCGCGACGTGAACGCAACGGCGAGACCCCTTTGGAGATTAAAGGCACCTCCGAGCGGTTTGCCGCGGCACCGTTCTGGCGAGACATGGACCCGGTAGTGCTGGGCCGGCGAGAGTCCAATCGCATCGCTGTCCACGCGGAACGCCTGGCTCGGCAAGAGTGGTTGATGACGACGTTGCCCGAGGACGAGCGCCCCACAGAACCCGACCCGCACCACCCCGGCTTCCTAAGGCAATCGTGGGCGGAGGCGGCACGCACAGGCGCCAGGCTCGACCCGGAAGGCGAGGCGATCTGGGAGGCCCGCGAGCGCCACTTCATAGAGACGGGTTTTGACGAGCCGTGGGCGCCGTTTCGGGTGTATCACTACCGCCCGCGCCGTACACGCCCAGCCCGGCCAGCACCGGCAGTAGCTGCGACGGATCCTTTAGCGCCTCCCGCAACGCCGTCGCGCCGCCGTCGCGGATAATCGTCAGCATATTTTCCACGTCGGCCCGCATTTTTACGCCCGCTTTCAGGGCCGCGGCACGATGTTGCGCCAGGATGGGGCTCGCCCCACAGGAAGGGGCCGGTCCGGGCCTTGTGGTGCTGGCACGGGAAGTGCTATTATTCGCTCTTTGTCTGGCTGGCGTAGCTCAGTCCGGTAGAGCAGCTGATTTGTAATCAGCTGGTCGGGGGTTCAAATCCCTCCGCCAGCTCCACCAGCCGA
>CANIBQ010000084.1 GCA_947465645.1 Acidobacteriota bacterium
AGCGTCTGGGATCGCAGCGCCTTGATCGCACTCACCGCCGCCGAGGCGCCGGTCAGCGTCGTGATGCACGGCACCTGGGCCATCGTCGCAGCCCGCCGCACGGAGCGGTCGTCGAAGAACGAATCGCGGCCGAGCGGGGTGTTGATCACGAGATCGATCTTCTTGTTGACGATGTGGTCGGCGATGTTGGGACGGCCTTCGTTGACCTTGTAGATGACCTCGACATCGATGCCGTGGACGCGGAGGAATGCCGCGGTGCCGCGCGTCGCGGTGAGCTTGAACCCGAGCTGAGCGAGGTCGCGCGCGATCGGCACCACCGTCTGCTTGTCGCTGTTGTTGACGCTGATGAAGACGCAGCCCTTCTCGGGCAGCCGCTGCCCCGCTCCCATCATCGCCTTGCCGAATGCCGCGCCGAAGTTGTCGGCGCCGCCCATCACTTCGCCGGTCGACTTCATCTCGGGGCCGAGAATCGTGTCCACACCAGGGAAACGCACGAACGGGAAGACGGGGCTCTTGACGAACACACCGGCCGCTTCCAGGTCGTCGATGAGACCGAGTTCCGCGAGCGTGCGGCCCGCCGAGATGCGCGCGGCGACCTTGGCCAGCGGCACACCGGTGGCCTTCGAGATGTACGGCACCGTGCGCGACGACCGCGGATTGACCTCGAGCACGTAGACGGTGTCGTCCTTGATCGCGTACTGGATGTTCATCAGGCCGACCACCTTCAACGCCCGCGCGATGCGGCGCGTGTAGTCGCGGATCGTCACCAGGTGGCGCTCGGCCACCATGAAGGGGGGCACCACGCAGGAGCTGTCGCCGGAGTGAATGCCGGCCTCCTCGATGTGCTCCATGATGCCGCCGATGACCACCGCGCCCTCGGCGTCGGCCACCGCGTCCACGTCGAACTCGAACGCGTCTTCGAGGAAGCGGTCGATGAGCACCGGACGATCGTGCGACACGTCCACGGCGTTGGTCATGTAGCGATCGAGCGCACCCGCGTCGAACACGATCGCCATGCCGCGTCCGCCGAGCACGTAGGACGGACGAACGACCACCGGATAGCCGACCCGCTCGGCCACCTCGCGCGCCTGCTCCTTTGAGACGGCCGTGCCGCTGGCCGGTTGCGGAATGCCCAGGTCCCACAGCAGTTGCGAGAACCGCTGCCGGTCTTCGGCAAGATCGATCGAGTCGGGCGACGTCCCGAGGATCTTCACGCCAGCCTCGAGCAGGTCGAGCGCCAGCTTGAGCGGCGTCTGGCCGCCGAACTGCACGACGCACGACACGTCGCCGCCGGCGCTCCGCTCGCGATCGATGATCGCCATCACGTCCTCGAACGTGAGCGGCTCGAAGTAAAGGCGATCGGCGGTGTCGTAGTCGGTGGACACCGTCTCCGGATTGCAGTTCACCATCACCGTCTCGAAGCCCTCCTCACGGAAGCCGAAGACCGCGTGACAGCAGCAGTAGTCGAACTCGATGCCCTGGCCGATCCGGTTCGGACCGCTGCCCAGGATGATGACCTTCTTGCGAACGGTCGGGTCGGACTCGCAGACCTGCTCGTAGGTGCCGTACATGTACGGCGTAAAGGACTCGAATTCGGCCGCGCAGGTGTCGATCCGCTTGTACGCGGGCACGAGCCCTTCGTCGAGCCGCCGCTGCCTGACCATCTCCTCGTTGATCCCGTGGACGCCTGCGATGTCGGCATCGCTGAAGCCGGTGCGCTTCAGCGTCCGGAGCAGGTCTGACGACATGTCGCGGAACTCGCCGAGCGCCGCCATGTCGTAGAGTTCGACGATCTCGGCGAACTGCTGCAGGAACCAGCGGTCGATCTTCGTGAGGTCGTGAAGCGTCTCGACCGTCCATCCGCGGCGCAGCGCCCGGAAGATCGCCCACATGCGGCGATCGTTCGGCACCACCAGCCGCTTGCGAAGCGCCGTCTCGTCTTCGCTCTCCTCCGGCGACTCCTCGTCGAGCCTCGGAAACAGGCTTCCGGACTTGCCGAGCTCGAGCGACCTGACCGACTTCAAGAACGCTTCCTTGAACGTCCGGCCAATCGCCATCGCCTCCCCCACCGACTTCATCTGCGTCGTCAGCGTCCGATCGGCCTGGGGGAACTTCTCGAAGTTCCACCGCGGGAACTTGACGACGATGTAGTCGATGGTCGGCTCGAAGGAGGCGGGCGTGAGACGCGTGATGTCGTTGGGGATCTCGTCGAGGTGATAGCCGAGCGCGAGCTTGGCGGCGATCTTCGCAATCGGGAAGCCGGTGGCCTTGGACGCCAGCGCGGATGATCGGGAGACGCGCGGATTCATCTCGATGACGACGATCCGGCCGTCCTCGGGATTGATGCCGAACTGGATGTTCGACCCGCCCGTCTCGACGCCGACCCGGCGGATGATGAGGCGCGCCATGTCGCGCATCCGCTGGTATTCCTTGTCGGTGAGGGTCAGCGCCGGCGCCACGGTGATGCTGTCGCCGGTATGCACGCCCATCGGGTCGATGTTCTCGATCGAGCAGATGACGACGAAGTTGTCGGCCACGTCGCGCATGACCTCGAGCTCGAATTCCTTCCAGCCGATGACCGACTCTTCGACGAGAATCTCGTGCACGGGGCTGAGGTCGAGCCCGCGTCCTGCCAGCTCGCGGAACTCCTCGATGTTGTAGGCGATGCCGCCGCCGACGCCGCCCATCGTGAACGACGGCCGGATGATCGCCGGGAAGCCGACCTCGTCGACCAGCGCGATCGCTTCGTCGAGCGCCTTCGCGACACCACTCTTCGGCGTCGCGAGGCCGATCTCTTTCATCGCGTTCTTGAAGAGCAGGCGGTCTTCGGCCACCTTGATCGAATCGATCTGCGCGCCAATCAACTTGACGTTGTATTTCTCGAGGATGCCGCGCTCGGCGAGCGCGACGGCGAGGTTCAGGGCCGTCTGCCCACCGACGGTCGGCAGGATGGCGTCGGGACGCTCTTTCGCGATGACGGCTTCGGCGAGCTCCGGCGTCAGCGGCTCCACGTAGGTGCGGTCCGCCATCTCCGGGTCGGTCATGATCGTCGCGGGATTGCTGTTGATCAGGATGACCTCGAGGCCTTCGGCGCGCAGGGCCTTGCACGCCTGGGTTCCCGAGTAGTCGAACTCGCACGCCTGGCCGATGACGATCGGCCCCGAGCCGATGACGAGGACGCGTTTGATGTCAGTTCTTTTGGGCATTAACGACTGCCGATGAAACGGGCCACGGAGACACGGAGACACAGAGCCAATGTTTCTCCGTGTCTCTGTGTCTCTGTGGCTTGTGGCAAGTGGGTCACCGCTTCTCCATTGATTCTAAGAACTGCTGAAACAGGTAGTCGGCGTCGTGTGGACCCGGTGACGCCTCGGGATGATACTGCACCGAAAAGATCGGCTTGTTGACGTGCTTGAAGCCTTCGACGGTGCCGTCGTAAAGGTTCAGATGCGTGACGCTGACGTCGGACGGCAGGCTTCCGGGATCGACGGCAAAGCCGTGGTTCTGCGACGTGATTTCCACCTTGCCCGAGCTGAGCTCCTTCACGGGGTGATTGGCGCCCCGGTGCCCGAACTTCAGCTTGAACGTCTGACCGCCCACCGCGAGCCCGAGGATCTGGTGGCCGAGGCAGATGCCGAACATCGGGCGCTCCGACTTCACCAGCTCGCGCACGTTATTTACCGCGTACGGGAGCGCCGCCGGGTCGCCGGGGCCGTTGCTCAGGAAGATCCCGTCAGGATCGATCGCCAGCAGATCGGCCGCAGGCGCGCCGGCCGGAAAGACCCGGACGTCGCAGCCGTACTCGTCGAGGCGCCGCAGGATGTTCCACTTGATGCCGAAGTCATAGGCGGCCACGCGCAGGCGCTTCTTCGCGCGGTGCTCGGGCGCCAGGCTGAAGGCCCTGTGCTCGGCTTCGCCCGATGCGGCCGACCGATCGCGCCACGAGAACGGCTGGTCGCAGGTCACGCCCTGGACCAGGTCCGAGCCTTCCATCCGCGGAATCGCGCGCGCCTTCTCCACGAGCTCGGCGGGATCGACCTGGCCGGTGGCAATGATCCCGCGCATCACGCCGGCCGATCGCAGCACGCGAGTCAGGGCGCGGGTGTCGATGTCGGCGATGGCGACGATGTTGTGACCGACGAGGTAGTCTCGGAGCGTGCCGTTCGCGCGCCAGTTGCTGGCGACCGGGGACGCCTCGCGCATGACGAAGCCGGCGACATGCGGCACCTGCGATTCCGCGTCGCCGGACGCGACGCCGTAGTTGCCGATCTGCGGGGCGGTCATCGTGACGATCTGTCCGGCATACGACGGATCGGTGAGGATTTCCTGGTAGCCGGTCATGCTCGTGTTGAACACGACTTCGCCGCGTGCTTCGCCGCTTGCGCCGGCGGCCACGCCGCGATACCAGGTGCCGTCTTCAAGTGCCAGGGTTGCGTTCATCTCAGTCTTTGGTCTCTAGGCTCTGGGCTTTGGGCTGACTCCCGAATCTCTTCAGCCACGGGCGCGTCGGTGTAGGTCTGGGGCTGCACGGCGGTCGTCGGCACCGGGGCCACCGCCTCCGCGGCCGAGCGCGGCGACGGAGCGGGTGCGGTCCGCTGGGCGACGAAGTACCCACCCGCGAAACCTGCGATCAGACCGACGAGCAGCGCCGAGATCACGGCGAACGCGATGACGAACGCGCGGCCGTTGGACGGCAGAGGCGTGGGCCGATCGAGCAGCGGATCCGGATCCGCATGGTCGAGAGGCGCGTCGAATTGTGAACCGTCCCCGGTCAGCGGCGGAACTCCTTGAGTGGCTCAGCGATTGTAGAGGGGAGCGTCAGGATCGGAGGCGGATCGTAACACGTAAACTCTTGGTGCATCAATGCGTTACGCTGCAATCTCGGCTTTCCTTGACAGTGCGCGCAACGCTCTGCGACAGTAACCTCCGGTGCTCCCCCAGACAGGCCTCGCGGCCACCAGCGCCCGGCTCCCCATCGATATCCGCCGTTTCCCGTGGATCAGGCGCCTGGCCGCCGATTACGCGTTCGAATTCGACAAGGTTGCCGACTTTTTCGCCGGCAACCCCGCCGACCCCTCCGCGTGGCGCGACGCGATCGCCCGCACGCAACGCCACCCGCGCGAGCGCGACGCCGTCGCCGCCCTGCTCCAGGCCCAGCAGCGCGACCGCGGCGCGCCGCCAGAGGCGGTAGCCGCCGCCGGCCGGATCCGCGATCCGAGGACCGTGGCGATCGTGACCGGACAGCAGGCCGGGCTCTTTGGCGGACCGCTCTTCACGCTGCTCAAGGCCGTCACCGCGATTCGACTCGCCGAGCGCGTGACGGCCGAGCACGGCGTACCCGCCGTGGCCGTCTTCTGGATCGACGCCGAAGACCACGATTGGGACGAGGTGAAGGCGTGCGGCACGCTCGACGCTGATTCCAACCTCGTTCACCTGTCTGTCGGCAATCCCCCCGGAGCCCACGAAAAGCCGGTCGCGGGTGTCACGCTGGACGACTCGGCAGAGGCGGCGGTCGCGCAGCTCGCCTCGACACTGCCCCCCACGGAATTCACGCACGGCCTGATAGAGGCGCTGCGTTCGGCCTATGCCCCTGGCGCGGGCATGGCCCAGGCATTTGGCCGGTGGATCGAATCGGTGCTCGGCCCCCGTGGGCTGGTGGTGTTCGACGCGGCCGATCCGGCGGCGAAGCCGCTCGCGGCCGGCGTCTTCGCGCACGAAATTCAGCACGCGGGCGGGACGTCGCGGCTGGCGCTCGAGGCGGGCGCGAAACTGCAGTCGCGCGGGTATCACGCCCAGGCCACGCCGCACGAGGGCCACGTGGCGCTCTTCCACCTGAATAGCGGCCGCGAGGCGATCAGGGGTCACGAGGATCACTTCGTTGTCGGCGACCGCACCGAATCGGCCGAGGCGCTGCTCGCGCACGTGCGGACCCACCCGGAAGAGTTCAGCCCAAATGTCCTGCTGCGCCCGATCGTCCAGGACACGCTCTTTCCCACCGTCTGTTACATCGCGGGGCCCAACGAGCTCGCCTATCTCGGCCAACTCGGCGCCGTGTACGCCTCTTTCGGCGTGCCGATGCCCCTGATCCAGCAGCGCGCCTCGGCGACGCTGCTCGACTCGAACGCGATGCGCTTTCTGACGAAGAACGACGTGCCGCTCGAAGCGCTACGCCAGCAGGACGAAGCGGCGCTCAACCAACTGCTCGAAGCGAAGCTGCCTTCATCCGTGGAGGCGCCGCTCGAGGATGCGCTCCGGCTGCTCGCCGATCGCATGGAAGCGGTGGCCCGGGCCGTGCCCCAGATCGACCCGACGCTCGAAAAGGCGGCGCGCTCGACGCTGAGCCGGATGGAAGAAGAGCTCAGGAAGCTCCACACGAAGATCATTCATGCGGCCAAGCGGCAGGACGAGACGCTGCGGCGCCAGTTCAAGCACGCGCAGGCCCAGGCGTTTCCCGGCGGCCACCCGCAGGAGCGGGAGATCGGCTTCGTCTACTTTCTGAATAAACACGGGTCCAGCCTCGTCGATCGATTGTGTGACGAGCTCCCGCTCGACATGGGGACGCACTGGGTCATCACGATTTGACCGATTCACCACAGCGCAAGGGTCGCTCGTCCGGAGGAGGCCGGAGGCCTGGGCGCGGACGCGGCCCGCGCCCCGCCTGGATGCGGCACGTGCTGCTGGCGACCGCGGGGCTGGCCGTGCTCTGCGCCGGCATCCTCACTTTTTATTACATCTCGTTTTCGCGGGTGATCGACGCGCGGCTGCACGGAGAGCGCGAGCGGACGCTTCCCCGCGTGTACGCCAGGCCGGTGGAGCTTCGCCGCGGCCAGTCGCTCACCGAGCAGGACCTGATCGCGCGGCTCAACGATCTCGGATACGCCCAGCGCGCGAGCGCCGATGCGCCGGGTGAGTTCACGATTCTCCGCAACGCGGTGGCGATCACCCCCCGCACGGGCGCGCTCGCGGGCAAGACCATCCGCGCGATCTTCCCTGCGCCTTCGCCCGCTTCGCGGGCTTCGGCGGCACCGGTATCGGGACGCGGCATCCAGGACCTGGAGATCGTCGGCAGCGGTCGCACCGAAGTGGTGCGGCTCGACGCCCCGCTCCTCACCGCGCTGATGACGAGCGGCGGCCGCGAGAAGCGGCGCAGCGTGCCAATCGCGACGATTCCAACGTTCATGCAGCAGGCGGTGCTGGCGATCGAGGACCAGGGCTTCTATTCACATCCCGGCGTCAACCCCTTCCGCATCATCGCCGCCGTCTTCACCAATATCTTCGGCTCCAACCCGAACGTCGTCGGCTACAGCACGATCACGCAGCAGCTTGCGCGGATGTTCTTTCTCTCGGACGAATTCAACGCCGAGCTCCAGAGCGGCGCGCGCGGACGCACGCTGACGTCGTACCTGCGCAAGGCCCGTGAAGGGTGGATGTCGCTCGTCCTCGAGCGGCGCGCCTCGAAGGACGAGATCCTGGAGCTGTACCTCAACGACGTGTACCTGGGGCAGCGCGGGTCGTTTGCGGTCCACGGCGTGGCCGAGGCCGCCCGCCTTTTCTTCGGCAAGGACGTCGCGAATTTGAGCCTGAGCGAGGCGGCGCTCATCGCGGGCGTGATTCACAATCCCGGCCTCCGCTCCCCCTTCGCCAACCCCGAGCGCGCCCTGGAGCGGCGCAACACCGTGCTGCGCGCGATGGCCAGCGAGGAGTACGTCTCGGAAGACGCCGCCGAACGCTCGATCCGTGAGCCGCTGCAGGTCGTGGCGCGCGCGGTCGACAACGAGGCGCCGTACTTCGTCGACATGGTGAGCGAGCAGGTGGCGAACACGTTTCCGGGCGTGACGGCGCAGGTCGGCCGCGTGGACGTCTTCACCACGCTCGACCTGAACCTGCAGCGGCTCGCGCTCGACGCGGTGCGCCACGGCCTGACCAACGTCGACCAGTTGCTGGCGCGGCGCAAACGTCCGCAGCGGGCGCAGGCGGCGCTCATCGCCGTCGACCCGCGCACCGGCGAGATTCTCGCGATGGTCGGCGGACGCTCGTACAACCAGTCTCAGTACAACCGGGCGATCGTCGCGCGGCGCCAGCCAGGCTCCGTCTTCAAGCCGTTCGTGTTTCTCGCGGCGTTCGAGCGGGGCGAGGAAGAAGGCCGAACCGACCTGACCGCGGCCGCGATCACGAACGACGAGCCGACCACCTTCACCTTCGACGACCAGGTCTGGGAGCCACGCAACTACGACGACTACGACGGCGAGATCACCTGGCGCCGGGCGCTGGCGATGTCGCGTAACCTCGGCACGATTCACGTCGGCGAGAAGATCGGCTTCGATCGCGTCTCGACGCTCTGGAAGCGCGTCGGCGTCGGCACGCCGCCCCAGGCCTTCCCGTCCATCACGCTCGGCGTGTTCGAGCTCACGCCGCTCGAGGTCGCGCAGGCGTACACACTGTTTCTGAACGAAGGGTCGGTGCGGCCGCTCAAGTCAATCCAGCGGATCGAAACCGCGACGACGGCCCTTCGTCCGAAGGACGCGCCGCTCAAGAAGGTCGCCAGGCCCGACACGACGTTCCTGGTGACCAACATGATGCGGAGCGTCATCAACGAGGGCACCGGAGCCTCCGCGCGCGCCTCGGGGTTCTCCCTGGATGCGGCGGGCAAGAGCGGCACCACCAACGACCAGCGCGACGCCTGGTTTGTCGGCTTCACCCCCGAGCTCCTGACTGTCGTCTGGGTCGGCTTCGACGACAACCAGCCCGTCTCGCTCACCGGATCGCAGGCCGCCGTGCCCATCTGGACCGAGTTCATGAAGGCCGCCACGGCGGGCCGCACGAGCACCCCCTTCGAAGTGCCGGAAGGCATCAGCTTCGCCGAGATCGACCGCGACACGGGCAAACTCGCGTTGCCTGGGTGCCCGCGGACCTATAACGAGGGGTTTATCAGCGGAACCGAGCCAACGGAGTACTGCGAGCTTCACCGCTGGTGACATTCGCGCAGGCTGAAGCCCGCGCGCTACATCGGACCGTTTACGTGCGGGGCCCTGTAGCGCGCGGGCTTCAGCCTGCGCGAACGCTTATAATCGGGTCACATGAACCAGGAAGTGTTTTCGGCGCTGTCTGACGCTCTCCGGCAGGGAGAGGAGATCGCGCTCGTCACCATCGTCGCGTCCACCGGCTCTACCCCGCAGCGCGTCGGGGCCAAGATGCTCGTCTACGCGGATGGCCGCACGGTGGGCACCATTGGCGGAGGCTGCTACGAGAACGAGGCGTTCTGGAAGGCGCGCGAGGCGATCAAGAACCGCAAGCCGCTGACCCTCAAGTTCGAGCTCAACGACGATTTCGCTCAGGAGAGCGGACTGGTGTGCGGAGGCCAGATGGAAGTGTTCGTCGAGCCGCTCGAGCCGTCGCCGGAGCTGTATGTCTTCGGCGCGGGACACGTCGGGTTCTTCGTCGCGAAGATGGCCTACGAGGTGGCGTTCAAGGTGCACGTCGTGGACGACCGCGAGAAGTTCGCCAACGTCGAGCGCTTCGGCCCCGGGATCGACGTCATCGTCGATCACATCCCGACCTGGCTGGCGACCCACACGCTGCCGCCCACGGCGTACGCCGTGATCGTCACACGGGGCCACACGCACGATCTCGACGCGTTGCGGGCACTCACGGCCTCGCCGCACCGGTATCTCGGATTGATCGGCAGCAAGGCCAAGGTGAAGCGCATCTTCGACGTGCTGCTCGAAGAAGGCATGTCGACCGAGTCGCTCAGAGGCATTCACGCGCCGATTGGCCTCGACATCGGCGCGATCACGCCGCAGGAGATCGCGGTGAGCATCCTCGCCGAGCTGATTGCCGTCAAGCACGGCAAGATCTCAGAGCCGAGCGTGGCTGCGGTGAGCATGCGCTGGGACGGCGCCCTCGCGAAGCGCTGACCGCTTCGCCTTCCGCTTTATGGCGCGGCAAAGGTGAGGCGTCTCGCGTTCGCGCCGGCGCTGATGGCCGCGTCCTCGGCGTGATCCTGTGTCGTCTTCAATCCTGATCCGCAACGCCACCGTCCTCACGATGACCGATCAGCTCGACATCGTGCAGGGCGCGGTGTCGGTGCGCGACGGCCGGATCGCGGCGGTCGGCGCCGAGCCCGCCGAGCGTCACGACATCGCGATCGACGCCGCCGGCGGCTACCTGCTGCCCGGTTTCGTGCAGACGCACATTCACCTGTGCCAGACGCTCTTTCGCGGCTACGCCGACGATCTTCGCCTGCTCGACTGGCTCAGCACGCGCGTGTGGCCGATGGAAGCGGCGCACACGCCGGCATCGCTCACCGCTGCGGCGCGGCTCGCGTGCCACGAGCTGCTGCGCAGCGGCACGACGACGATCCTGACCATGGAAACCGTGCACGACACCGACGCGGTGTTTGAGGCCGTGAGCGCCACCGGCATTCGCGCGACGATCGGCAAGTGCATGATGGATGCGCCGCCGCCCGGCACGCCGGGGCGGCTGCGGGAGAGTCTGCGCCGCTCCATCGACGACAGCCTGGCGCTGCAGCGTCAATGGCACAACACGAGCGACGGCCGCATCCGGGCCGCGTTCGCGCCGCGGTTTGCGATCTCTTGCTCGCGCGAGCTGCTCGAGGCGGTCGCGTCGCTGTCGCTGCGCGACCTGACGCTGGTGCATACGCATGCATCCGAGCAGCGGGAAGAAGTCGACATCGTCCGCCGCGATTCGGGCTTCTCGAATATCGAGTACCTGCAGAAGGTCGGCCTGACGTCGCCGCGCCTGAACGCGGCGCATTGCGTCTGGGTCGAGCCGCACGAGCAGGAGATCCTCGCCGCGGCCGATGTCAAGGTGACGCACTGCCCCGGCTCGAACATGAAGCTCGGATCAGGCATCGCGCCGGTGCCCGACATGCTCGACCGCGGCATCTGCGTCTCGCTCGGCAGCGACGGCGCCGCCTGCAACAACCATCTCGACATGTTCGGCGAGATGCGGCTCGCGGCGCTGCTGCAGTCAATACGGCTCGGCCCCGGCGCGCTGCCAGCGCGGCAGGCGCTCATCATGGCCACGCGCAACGGCGCGCGCGCGCTCGGGCTCGAAGCCGAAATCGGATCGATCGAAGCCGGCAAGCGAGCCGACCTGATCCTGATCGACCGCAATCGCCCTCACCTCGCCCCCGGCGCCGACCCCTTCTCGACCATCGTCTATGCCGCCCGGCCCGATGATGTGCGGTTGACGATGGTCGACGGAGAGATCCTGGTGAGAGAAGGAATCGCGTCACGCCTCGACGCCGCGCAGATCACGAGCGACGCCAACCGCGAAGCCCGCGCGCTGGCTATGCGCGCGGGCTTATGACTCGTTCCCTCTCACAGGTAATCGTGGTAAATCCAGCCGACTACGTCTAACGAAAAGCCGACCAAGAGGATCATCATCACCGGAAAGTATCCAAGCGCGATGATGAGCGAATAGATCCCGAGTTCGTACGCAAGGAACGCAAATCCCACCGCCGAACTGAACCCGACAGAGATCAAGCCAGCCACGTCAGGCACAGATGGGTGGAACTCTCGATCAATAACGACCAGCATTGCCTGTATCGCAAATGGCACGACCACTGATGCCGACATGTTCAACGTGCGACGAAGCCAAGGCGACACTACTTGAAACTCCCCTCGGGAACCGGCTTTTGCCAGCCAGGGTATCGATCACACCCGAAAGGGTTTATGGGAGCGCACGTCAATTCACTCTCTTGATACATGAAAGGAGGCGGCCCCATGCCTGCCGCTTTAAGCAGCCCCAGCGCGTAGGAATTCGAGTTGTAGCCCTGGTTGTCAGATCGCGGAATGCAGATGTAATTGAGATTGTTTTCGTACGCCTTGTTACGTGCGATTAGATTCGCGATGAACTTGTCTTCAAGTATCGGGCTATAGAACGTAGGCCCGAGGTCTGCGGGTGGTTGGAAGACATCACCGTCTCTGTTGATGCCGCTGGTTAGTGTCGCCACCACCTGAAATGGGCTGAAGAAACACTCGGTAGTCAGAGTGTCGTGAGCGGCGTCTGGGCCAGCGCCGATGGTGAAGAATAGATTGCCGAAGTCATCGCGGTTTGAGAGCGGATGTACGCCACGCTCATCCTTTGGTAGGTCTCGGAGCCACTTTTCAGTGTGACGGGGCACTACGCGAATCGACGCGTGATTGATCCCTCGAAATAGCGTGTGACCTTTCAGCAAGATTCCCTGGCCCGGTTTCTTCGCCACGTTGGCCCACTGGTGTCCCCCCTGACCGGCTGACCAGACGCTGTTGGCTTCCGCGACCGCTGGTCCCATGACGACGGCCGGTCCACGATTCGCCGCACCAACCCACGCGCCGTCTCCCTGATACTGCGCCTTTGACAGGTGCATCTGGTCGAACACGGGGTCCAGGCCTCCCATCGTTCCGTCGGGATAGCTCGCGATGAAGCCGCCACCGGCCGCGGCCAGGAAGGTTGGCAACTCGGGAACCTGGCCTTCTGGCGCACTCCACGCGTCCTGGCTGATCACCAGCCCGGTGAGCGTGAGTTGCGACGCCACGGCTTCGTTCTGCTGTTCGAACAGCCGGTAGGCGGTTGTAATCACGCGGTCTTCCGCCACCACGAGGTCTCCAAACGGATAGCGACCGGGAATTCCCCAGATGCCGCCGACTTCGGCGAGATAGGCACTGGGCTGACCGTCTCCACGCACGACACCCACGTATGCGCTCACCGGAGCGGTGGTGCTGCCGAGCGATGCGTGCACGGCGCTCCACGCGACGTAGATGTCGCCCTTCCCGTTCGGCACGGCCTTGTATGGCGTCACGGCGTCTCCGGGCGGCCGCGACCACGTTCCGTCCTGCAACAACACGGCGGCAGGTGATTCCCAAACGGTATGCACGGCCGTGGCGCCATCGCGCGCCATGACGACGAGCTGCACTCGATTGGGCGTCAGCCCGGCGTTCGTCACGTGGATCGGCACAGCCACGCGGCCATCCTCGAGCACGGTCGGAATGCCAGGGTCAATCGAACCTCCGGGGGTTTCCGGCCCCGGCAGCAGCAGCGAACCGCCGCCCGCCATCACCACGCCCTCCTTCACGTAGTACACCGCGCCGTCCGCGTCGATCGCAAAGCCGGGCCCTGAGTCGAGACCGACGGCAAATCCGCTGCCTCCAGGCGTGAACCCGGTGATGGTGCTGCCGTGCAGCGCGACGACGCCGCCGAAGGGATCGCCGGAGAGCTGAATCACCCGTCCGAGGACGGGCGTGGCCCACACCTCCCTGCCGTCGACATCGAACGCGCGAATCAGATCCTGCGCATTGGCCTCGTCGTGCTCGAGCGCATACAGCCGGCGCTCGTTGTCGAGCGTCACCGCCCCCTGCACGATTCGCTCGACAGCGCCGCGCACCGGCGGCGCTGACCAGATCGTGGTCCCCACAGCCGCGGCCGCCGAGCCCATTACCGTGACGCGCGTGGAGGCCGTCAAGCCCTGCCATCGCGCGGTGACCGTCACCTCTCCCGCAGACACGGCTGTGAGCTGCGCGTCAGGAGCGGCACGCAGCGTTGCCACTGTCGCATTGTCAATGGTCCACTCGGCCTGGCTTGGAATGCGGTCGAAATCATCGAGCAGCGAGAAACGCCTCGTCTGGCCCGCGAGCATCGTGATGTTCTGCGGCGTGACGCGCAGGCTCGTCGGAGGCGACGACGACACGGCGTCTTCGGTTCCGATCGAAACGACCGTGGAACGCAGGTTGGACGCAGCATCGAAGGCCCGCAGCGTGATTGTGGACGTGCCGGCAGGTATCGTCACGTTGCACAGGAACGTGACGTCAGTGATCGTCGCCGGCTGGTCGTTGCACGTGACGCCGGTGAGACCCGACAACAGATCGATCGTCGTGCCGCGGACCGCGAGCCCGCCGGCCGCAACCAGTTGCCCAAGCGATGGCGAGCTGACCGAGACATACGGCGGAGTCCTGTCGACGCGGACATGGACGCTCGTCGATGCCGTAACGCCATGCTCATTGGTGGCCTGGCCTGGCACGTCGTGCTCGCCCTCGCGCGACAGCGTCACCGGGGGTGGACACGCAACCGGGCCCTCACCCGCGCAGACGAACGAGACGGTCACGTTGGCGTTCGTCCACCCGCTCGAGGACAGCGTTGATGCGCCGCCCGCGATCGCAATCCCTCCGACGGCCGCCTGCATCACCGGCACGGCAGCCCCGGCCACCGTCATCGTGGTGGTGCGCGACATGGCCGTGAGATTCGCCGCCACCACGTAGGTGAAGCGACCGGCGCCGCGCACCATGACGCCGCGCTGCGCGGCATGACTTGCAACCTGGTCCCTGCTCAATGCATACGGATAGAGCGCCGCCTCGGCCAGCAGACCGTCGTACCAGGAATCCCCCGCCTGATCGCGCCCGAACACGATGGGACCATCGCTCGATGCCAGCGCTCCCTCGGTCGGGCCGGTCTGGTCCTCGATGCCGTTCACATACGCGTGCCACGTCGTTGCTCCGAAGGTAAACGCCAGGTGCACCCAGCCGGCGCCCACCAGCGTTGGCTCCAACAACACCGCCCGCCGTCCTCCGGCCGCGAGGTTGTAATACAGCGTCGCGCGGCGTGAGCCGGGCGCGATCCACAGCGAGAACACCTCGTCGCTCCCGCCCTCGCCGAGGACCCAACGCCACTCACCCGACACGGCGGGGACGTTGACCCACGCCTCCCAGGTGAGCGCCGACAGCCTCAGCCCCACGTCATGCGCGATCTCGATGGCACCGGTCAGGCCGTCGAATCGCGCCGCAGTGCTGCGGTCGGCGAGCGGGCCCGCACTGCCGAACGTTACGCCGCCGCTCACGGTGGCCAGGCGACCGAAGCCGGACAAGTCCGACGCGACCGCCGCCCCGACGGGATCGGTGAGCCGCCAATAGCCCACGGGATCATCCACGACCACCACCTGCGCGTACGCGCTCGTGTTACCGGTTGGCTCAAGCGACAACCATGGCACGTCGCTCTCGACCGATCAGCCGCAACTCTCGTCACTGGTCGTGACCGCGAGCTCGCCGGTCGTGGCCTGCGCCGGCGCGGCAACCGCGCCGGGCGTCAGGTGATACGTGCACGGGCCGGCCGCCGGCGGCGGGATGACTGGCGGCGGCGGTGGCGGCGGCGGACTGGTCTCGAACGAGAACTCCGCGCTGACGACATCGCTTCGCGCCCACCCACTTCGGAACGCCGCGGCCTTGAGCACAGCAGGGGTCGCGATCGAAATCGGCGACACGTACGCCGGCGACGTGGCCGTTGGATCGGTGCCATCAAGACTGTACCGGATGGTTGTCGCGGCGGTGGTCGTCGTCAGCGACACCAGTTGCGCCGCGGTGTAGATGCCCCCGCCGGGGCTGACGGCCGGCGTCAACGGCTTGAGCGTGTATGTTTCCAGCGCAACACCGCTCGGTGGCTTGCCGGCGGCCCACGCCCTGGCCTTCAGCGTGGTCGATTGCTCAATGGCAATTCCAGCCGGCGCCGCCGGCATGATCGGATCGGCTTCGGTGGGATCGGCGCCGTTCAGCGTGTAGTGGATCACAGCGCCGGACGTCGCAGAGACGGCAGTGGCGCTCCTTTCGAAGTTGAACACGCCGCCGGATGTCAGGATCGGTGTGCCGGTGTGCCACGCGAACCCGGCATCGGCAATCTGGAGGGGCGACGGACTCAGCACGATCGTGCCATCGCCAAGCTGCCGCGCATCGTTGTTGCCCCACGTCCAGACACGGCCGTCATCGCCCACCGCAAGGCTGCTGCTGGCGTTGCCGTTGGCGGACACGGCCACCACACCGGCCGGTCCGTCGACCGCGGCCGGCGTCGGCCGGTATTGCAGCGATGGGCAGCCCGGAGTGCCAACAGAGCACAGCGGCGTACCGTCGCCGAGCTGACGGTAGTCGTTTCCTCCCCACGCCCACACCGTGCCGTTGGTGCCCAACGTAAGCGTGTGCCACAACCCCGCGCTCATCTGCGACACCGGTCCAATGGTGGTGAGTTGGACCGGCGCGGCTGGCGGGGTCGTCGTGCCGTCGCCCACCTGACCGCGGTCGTTGATGCCAAACGCCCAGACCGTGTCATCGGAAGCCAGAGCGAACCAGCCTAGGCGCGACGCTACGGCGGTGATGACGGGCACGGCCAACGCCACCTGCGATGGCGTGAGCGTGCCGTTCCCAAACTCCCAGAGCCGTCCGACGGCATCGACGACGACGGTGTGGGTTCCCGAGGCGGCAACCGAAATCGCGCGCGATGGCAATCCTGTGACCAGCGTCGGTACCGGGCGATGCGACGTGGTGCCATCGCCGATCTGACCGAAGAGATTGCGGCCCCACGTCCACACCGTGCCGTCCGCCTTGAGCGCGACGTTATGGTCGCTTCCCGCAGCGATCGCCACGACGTTGGTCAGGCCGCTCGTCTGCACCGGCGTCGAGGGGGACGCGAAGGTGCCATTGCCAAGCTGCCCCCACCCGTTCGCGCCCCACGCCCAGACCGTGCCGTCTGTCTTCAACGCCAGCGAATGCATGTCGCCGGCGGCAATCGCCACGACGCTCGCCGGCGCAGGCACCGGCACCGGCAACCCTCGAAACACCGTCGTGCCGTCTCCGAGCTGACGCGAACCGTTGGCGCCCCAGCTCCAGACGCTGCCATCGTTCTTGAGCGCGAGCGAATGCTCGAGGCCCGCTGCGACCGAGAAGTGAAATCCTGGACGCGAGGCCGCGACGCCTGCCTGGTTCACCGGTACGCCCTGCCCCGCAATCATCACCGCCGCCCCGCGGTCGAGCGGCGACGGATTGGCTGCCACCACGTAGTGAACGTCGCCCGAACCTATGCCTGACGAGGGATTGAAGCTGACCCACGGCGCCGTGGACGAGGCCGTCCACGCACATGTACTCTCGATCGCGGTGATGTGGATCGTGCCGCTGGCAGCTCCCGGACCGGGGTTGATGATCGCCGGAACGCCGCTGAAACACTGCCGGCCGGCTTGCGCAATCGATACCGCCAGGCCGGCAACGATCACCGAGCCCACGCGCGGCTCGAACGATGGGTTCGCCTCGATCGTGTAACCCACCGTTCCCGATCCGCCACCGAGCGACGTCCGTTGCTCGAAATGCGCCGCCACCTGTGACGCGCTCAACGCCGATCGATAGACGGCCATGTCGTCGAGCGTCGCCGCCATCGGTCCTATCGTGAAGAACAGGCTGCGGCCGAGTGTCGACGGAAGGGTCGGTCCGGTCGCGTCAAGCTGGCCATCCACGAACACGTTCGCGGTCCGCTGTCCCGGGTCGTAGACCGCGACCACGTGATGCCAGTCGCCTTCGTCCATCGACCGGTCGGATCGCACGTTGAACCACTCGACCTCGTTGCGCTCCGCACGGAAACGCACCCGGCCGGATTCGATCGTCAGCCACCACCCCGAGCCGGATGCGATGGTGCCCCACCACGGGTCCCTCAGCCACGCTTCGACCGTGAGCGGACCGCCGAGCAGCATTGGCGCGCTCGCGAACTGTACCGACGCGCCCTCGAACAGCGTGGCGTCATTGCCGGCTGCCAGCGCACCGGCGACTCCCTGCGTGAAGCTGCCAGACAGCGCGCCGTCCAAGCCATGCCCGCTGCTATCGCGCACGATCCCACCGTCAGACTCTGATTCCCCCAGCCGCCAGAATCCGGCGGCGCCGTCGCCAATCACCTGGGCTCCGTACCCTTCGGCGATGCTGGTGACCTCTATCCATTCCGTAGTCGTCGATGCCGTCCACGTGCAACCTGCGACGGTGAATACGCTCAGGACACCGCTGGCACCGTCCGCTGATAACGCCGCGCTCGAAGGCGACACCGAGTAGTCGCACGGCGTCTCGATAATGCGGGTGACATGCACCTGCGCTTCGCTGCTCAGGCCTGTCGCGTCGGTCGCGGTCACGACGATGACGTTGTCGCCTTCGAGGAGGGGCACGGTGGCGTGGAAGGGCCGGCTAAAGCCGGCCCCCACGTCGGAGCCGGCCCCCACGACTGACGCGGCCATTCCGTTGACGACTATCGATTGCAGCGTCAGGTCTTCTACGGTGCCAGTGACGGTCACCTCGCTTGAGGTCGTCGCCGTCCCTGACAAGGGCTCGATGATCGTCAGGCGTGGCGGTGACGTATCGAGGACGAACGTGGACGAGGCCGTCGCAGCGTTGCCGGCGAGATCGCTCACCCTGGCCTCGATCGCGTGTGCACCTTCCCCAACGTCCAGCATGCCAGACGCTTCCCCTGCCGAGGCCGCGATCGTGGACGTCCGGTCGACCCCGTCAACCGTCAGACGGAACGAGGACGGCACAACCCCGGACGCTCCTCGCTCTCCCGGACCGACGCTGTCGCCGTAGCGCCACCGCACGGCGACCGCCTGGGTGTTCACCACGGCAACCGTGGGCTCCAGCAGCGTCAGTTCCGGCGCCGTTCGGTCGCCATTGGTGCCAGTGATGCTCAGCGTGATGTGTCGACCTCGTCGGCCTGCGAGCCTGACCCGCACGGTGTTTACCGCCTGCAGCGTCACCTCTCGAACGATCAGGCCGTCGGACGGACGACGGTCTCGCCGCCGGTCCGCCTGCTCGTCCTCGTCGTCATCATCTCGATCGGAAAACGAGCGACGGTCGTGGTCTTCGTCAAGCCGGCGATTCCGGTTGCGGCGGAAATCCGACGGCGCGACCACGCGCGTGCCGTTGATCCAGACCCATCCGAGCACCAGCCGGTCAGAGCCGTCAGGCTCGCCGTTCTGCACGCGGAGCGTGAAGGGCCCCACGACCCACGACGGCACGATGAACGTGCGGTCGACGGTGTGGGGACGGCCCTGCGTCCTGACAAAGCGCGTCGAAGAGAAGACCACAGGTTCGCTGGCCGCCTGGGCGAGCGCTGTGCCTGTGGAAGTGAACACGAAGGCAACGGCGGCGAGGAGACGAAGAGCGCGCATCGTAATCCCTCATCGAGCGGCGAGGCCGCGGGTAGAAGATTCTCGAAATCAGGCTGAATTGGGTTGTTGCGCGGGAGGAGTGCAGGTTCCGCGCCTGGAGGGCCGCCGCGCGGCCGACTGAAGGCGTGCGCTATAATCGATAACAGCTCTAACCGTATTAACTGCAATGGGTTCCTTCGAACTGACCGACCGGCCGCGGCGTCTCCTTGCCGCCCTCGTGCGCGAGTACATCGAAACCGGCGAGCCGGTGTCGTCGCAGATGCTCGCCCGTGGCAGCGGGCTCGGGGTATCGTCCGCGACCATTCGCAACGTGCTGGCGCAGCTCGAGGACGCGGGATACGTGCACCAGCCGCACACCTCGGCCGGGCGGGTTCCCACTGACCGCGGGTACCGGGTATTTGTCGACCTCCTGCTCGAAAGCCGCAAGCCCACGCGTCCGGCCGTGAATGTCGAGAGCCATCTGCGGCAGCAGGCCGGCCGTTCCCCGCTGATGGATGATCTGCTCGCCAGCGTCTCGCACCTGGTGTCGAAGGCTGCCCGCCATGTCGGCTTTGCGCTCGCGGGCACGCCGGGCGCCATCCTGCAGCGCATCGAATTCGTCCCGATCGGCGCCGGTCGCGTGCTCGTCGTGGTCGTCTCGCAAGGCAACCAGATCACGCAGAAAGTCGTCGACGCCGGCGAGGACGTTCGCACCGATGAGCTGGCGCAGGCCGCCACCTACCTGAACACCGAATTCGCGGGGCTGCCGCTGCTCGACGTGCGCGAGGCCGTCACCGCCCGGCTCGAGCAGGAGCGGACGTTGTACGATCAGTTGTTGACCCGTGCGCTGCGGCTGGCTCAATCGACACTCCAGCAACTGCCGAGCGAGCACGCATTCCACGTGGAGGGCGCCGCCTCGCTGCTGGCATCGCCCCCGCAGGAAGGCATCTCAGTGGCGACGCTGCGCGCGTTGCTCGAGATGATGGAGGAAAAAGAGCGCATGGTTCACTTGCTGAACCAGTACATCGACGGCCCCGGGCTGACGATCGTCATCGGAGCGGAGCATTCCGCTCCGGGCCTGCGCCCCTTCAGCCTGATTGCCTCCACCGTGGTTGACGGCAGCACCATCCGCACCGTGGGCGTCATTGGCCCCATGCGTATGCACTACTCACGGGCCATCACGCTGGTGGACGGAACTACCCAGGCCGTTTCCCGCGTGCTTCGCGACGCGAACTAGGACGAGATGAACGATCAGATAGATAGAGACGAGGAGCCAGAGGAGATCGATTCGAAAGACCAGGATCCGATCGAGGCCCTGCGACTCGAGAAGAATGCACTCCAGGACCGCCTGCTCCGCACGGCGGCCGAATTCGACAACTACCGGAAGCGCATCGATCGAGACCGCCGCGACCAGGCCGACAACGCCATGGCCGATGCGCTCGAGGACCTGCTCCCAATCATGGACAACCTCGAGCTGGCGCTCTCGGCGCCGGGCGGCGACGATGCCAGCGCCTATCGCAAAGGCGTCGAGCTGATTCATCGCCAGATGGCCGACCTGCTCAAGAAGCGCGGCGTCAAGGCCATCGATGCGGTGAGCACCGATTTCGATCCCCGCATCCATCAGGCCGTCGTCCACGAAGTGAGCGGCGACCATCGCGAAGGCGAGGTCATGCAGGAGCTGCGGCGCGGATACATGCTGGGCGACCGGCTGCTCAGGCCGGCGATGGTGAAAGTGGCCAAGGCGTGAGCAAGCGCGATTATTACGAGATCCTCGGCGTCACGAAGACGTCCACCGAGGTCGAAATCAAGAGCGCCTACCGGAAGCTCGCCATCAAGCACCATCCGGACAAGAATCCCGACGACAAGGCGTCGGAAGACAAATTCAAGGAAGCGGCAGAGGCGTACGCCGTCCTCGCTGACACCGACAAGCGGCACATGTACGACCGCTTCGGGCACGCGGGCCTGGGTGGCGCGGCCACCGGCTTCGATCCGACGGTCTTTACGGGCTTCGAGGACGTCCTCGGCGGGCTCGGCGACATCTTCGGGTTCGGCGACGTCTTCGGCGGCGGCCGCCGGCGCGGAGGGGCGCAGCGCGGCAGCGACCTGCGGTACGACCTGGAGATCTCGTTCGACGAGTCGGCCAAGGGCACCGAGACGAGCATCCAGATTCCGCGACAGGAAGCGTGCGACGCCTGCACCGGCACCGGCGCGGCTCCCGGCACCAAGGCGAGCACCTGCCCGCAATGCCAGGGACGGGGCCAGGTGCGGTTCCAGAAGGGGCCGTTCATGATGGCCCGCACGTGCGGCCACTGCCGCGGAACCGGCTCGATCATCGCCACGCCGTGCACCACGTGCCGCGGCGCCGGCCGCGTGCGG
>CANIBQ010000085.1 GCA_947465645.1 Acidobacteriota bacterium
GTCCAGGAAGCCCTACAGAAAATAGCCGGATCGACCGACCTTGAGATCAGGTGGCACCTCCTCGGTCACCTGCAGACGAACAAGGCCCGGAAGGCAGGGCCGGCATTTGCCACCATCCAGTCGGTCGACAGCCTCGAGCTGCTCCAGAAGCTCGACCGGGCGGCCGAAGAGGCGGGAACGAAGCCGGAGCTGCTGATCCAGGTGGACCTCGCGGGCGAAGCGACCAAGTACGGCGCGCCGCCACGCGAGGTGCCGCGGCTCTTCGACGCCGCGGCCGCGTGCCGCGCCGCCTCGGTTGCCGGGCTCATGACGGTGCCGCCGGTACCCGACACGCCCGAGGACGCGCGGCCCTGGTTCAGGATGCTCCGCGACCTGCGTGACGGATGGCTGGCTTCGGGCGTCCCCGCGGCGATGCTTCGCGAACTGTCGATGGGCATGAGCGGGGATTTCGAGGTCGCCATTCACGAGGGCGCGACGATGGTACGGGTAGGGACGGCAATTTTCGGGGGCCGACATGTTGAAGACTGAGGATTCCGCGCAGACAACCGACGCACGCCGCCTTCCCTCGCCGGAGCGGCACCTGACCGTTTCACCCCTCGACATGCGCCAGCCGCGGTTCGGTACCTCGATGCGCGGCTTCGACCGCACCGAGGTGACCGCCTTCCTCGAAGAGGCGTCCACCGACTACGAAAACGCCCTGCGCGAGAACGAGCGCCTGCGTGGAGAGATCATCCGCCTCGAAGCGGCGCTCAACCAGTTTCGCGAGCTCGAAGGCAGCCTGAAATCGACGCTGATGAGCGCGCAGAAGGTCGGCGACGACATGCGCCTCACGGCGACCAACGAAGCCGCGCGCATCGTCCGCGAGGCCGAAGGCCGCGCCGATCTGCTGGTGGAAAAGGCGCAGGCCCGGCTCGAAGACATCGAGCGCGAGATTGACGGATTACGCTTGAAGCGGCGCGAGGCGGAAGTGAGCATCGAGGCCACGATCTCGACGCTGCACAACACGCTCGATTTCGTTCGGGAGCAGGGGCGCCGCGAGCGGGAGAACAAGGTCGTCCTCCATCGCCCGCACGTCGTGGCCACGCACTCGGCCTAGAGCCCAGAGCCGAGAGCCATCTTCGTTTCGACAAAAGGCGCTTCGTTCAGACGAGGCGTCTTTTTCCTGGTCGCCACCAGCCAGCATTCCAGCGCGCACGCGACGATGACCACGACGACGATCGCCATGAAGAAAATCGCGAGAGCAGCGTTGATGCGGTCGTTCAGGATCATCTGCGCCGCGTTGGGATTGGTGGAGTTGGCGAGGGACCTGGCGTGGGCCAGGAACCCGAGCGCGGGATCCGACGCCCAGACCTTCTGATACCCCGCCGTCAGCGTTGCCGCGGCCAGCCACGCGAGCGGGACGAGCGTCACCCACGCGTAGCGAAGCTTTCCCATCTTGACGAGCAGGGTAGTGCCGACGCAGAGCGCCACAGCGGCCAGCAACTGGTTGGAGATGCCGAACAACGGCCAGAGCGAATTGATGCCGCCGAGCGGGTCGATGACGCCCTGATAGAGGAAATACCCCCACGCCGCGACGACCAGCACTGACGAGAGGACGATGCTCGGATACCAGGAGGTGCGGGCGAGCGGCGCCCAGATGTGGCCGAGCAGCTCCTGGAGCATGAAGCGGCCGATTCGGGTGCCTGCGTCGATGGTCGTGAGGATGAACACCGCCTCGAACATGATGGCGAAGTGATACCAGAGCGCCAGCCCGGGGCCGGTGAACACGCCGCCGAGGATCCCCGCCATCCCGACCGCCAGGCTTGGCGCGCCGCCTGTGCGCGACAGCAGGGTCGTCTCACCCATCTGGGTTGCAAGCTCCCGCAGGTGATCGGGCGTCACCATGAAACCCCATTCGGCCACCTTCACCGCGGCGCTCTCGGGCGTCGTGCCGATGATCGCCGGACCGACGTTCATGGCGAAGAAGACGCCGGGGTCGAGCGTCGCCGCCGCGATCATCGCCATCAGGCCGACGAGTGACTCGGTGAGCATCGCCCCGTAGCCGATGACCCGCGCATCGCTCTCACGGCACACCATCTTTGGCGTGGTGCCACTCGCCACCAGCGCGTGAAAGCCGGAAATAGCGCCGCAGGCAATCGTGATGAACGCAAACGGGAAGAGCTTCCCGGCAAAGACCGGCCCCGTGCCGTCGATGAACTGCGTGACCGCCGGCATCTTCAGCGGCGGCATCAACAGGATGATCGCGGCGCCGAGCACGAAGATCGTCCCGATCTTCAGAAACGCGGACAGGTAGTCCCGCGGTGTCAACAGCAGCCAGACGGGCAGCACGGACGCCACGAAGCCGTAGATCATCACCGCCCAGGCGATGTTCGTGCCCGACCACGTGAACGCAGGGCCCCACGTCGCGCTTTCCGCGATCCCGCGCCCGCCGAGGAGCGCCATCAGCAGGAGGACGATACCGATGCCGGTCGCTTCGCCGACCTTTCCCGGCCGGATGTTGTTCATCCAGACGCCCATGAACACCGCGATCGGAATGGTCGCGGCGATCGTGAAGAGACCCCACGGACTGTCGCGCAGGGCGTTGGTCACCACCAGCGCCAGCACCGCGAGCAGGATGATCATGATGGCGAAGATGGCGATCATCGCCGCCATGCCGGCGACCGGATTCACCTCTTCCTTCGCCATCTGTCCAAGGGACTTCCCGTCGCGCCGGATCGATGCGAACAGGATGATGAAGTCCTGCACCGCGCCGCCGAGCACCACCCCGACAATCAACCACAGCGTGCCCGGCAGGAAGCCGAACTGGGCCGCCAGGGTCGGTCCAACCAGAGGTCCGGCGCCGGAAATGGCGGAGAAATGATGGCCGAAGAGCACCCAGCGACTGGTGGGCACAAAATCACGGCCGTTGTTGAGGCGCTCCGCGGGAGTGGCGCGCCGGTCGTCCAATTCGAAGACCTTGAAAGCGAGGTACCGCGAATAGAAGCGGTATGCCACCAGGTAGGTGCAGACGCCAGCGACAACGAGCCACGCGGCGCTGATCGTTTCGCCGCGAGACAGCGCGAGGACGCCGAAGCCGACCGCGCCGAGCAGGGCGACAGCCACCCAGAGGACTGAAGACAGGACTTTGTTCATGGGAATGGCGTCAGTCTCAGCGAACCAGTAGGGGTTCGTCAACTGGTTCAGAATAGGCAGAGCATGCGCGCACTCGCGCTCACAACCGGCGGGCCGGTGCTGCGAAGCGACTGGCCCCTACCCACTCCCGGCGACGGCGAGATGCTGGTGCGCGTACTGCGCGCCGGCATCTGTGAGACCGACCTGCAGTTGATCCACGGCTACATGGGGTTCGCGGGCGTCCTCGGCCATGAGTTCGTCGGGGTCGCCAGGGGCGGGCCCTTAGACGGGCGCCGGGTCGTCGGCGAGATCAACTGCAACTGCGGGACCTGTCACACCTGCCGTTCCGGCAGGCCGACCCACTGCCCTCATCGCACGACCATCGGCATCTCGGGACACGACGGCGCATTCGCGGAGGTCGTCGCGGTGCCGCAGCGGAACCTGCACGTCGTCCCGGACTCGGTTCCCACGGATGCGGCCGTCTTCGCCGAGCCGCTTGCCGCGGCCTTCCAGATACCAGCGCAAATCGCCATTGGGCCGGCCGAGCGCGTGATCGTGCTCGGCGACGGCCGGCTGGGCAACCTCTGCGCGCAGGTGCTCGCCAAGTTCACGCGCCACGTGCTCGTCGTGGGCAAGCATCCGGAGAAGCTCGCCCTGCTACAGTCCCTCGGTCTCGCCACCTGCCTGCTGGCGGACGCTCCTTTCGACGATCGGGTCGACATCGTTGTTGACTGCACCGGATCGCAGACGGGACTGGCAACCGCGCTGAAGCTGGTGCGTCCGCGAGGCACGATTGTGCTGAAGACAACGGTGGCGGACCGTCAAGGTCCGCCCCGCATGGACAATGGGCTGTCGCAGGTGGTCGTGGATGAGATCACGATCCTCGGATCGCGTTGTGGTCCATTCGACCGGGCGCTCGCTGCGCTCGAATCGGGCAGCATCCAGGTATTGCCGTTGATTTCTGATCGGTTCGATCTCTCGCGTGGAGTCGAGGCGCTGGCGCGCGCGGCGGCCCCGGGCGTATTGAAAGTGCTGCTCGATGTTTCGACATGATTACGCCCACCGCCACCGGGGTCGTGATTGACGTGCGGGTGATTCCCCGTGCCTCCAAGCCTGGCATCTCTGGGTCGCGCGACGGCGCGCTGCTCGTGCGGCTCAAGGCGCCACCTGTCGAAGGCGCCGCCAACGCCGAGCTGATCGAACTGATGGCCAGGACCGCCGGCGTGCCCAGGCGCTCGGTTTCGATTGTGGCCGGCGATCGCGGCCGGACGAAGCGGGTCGCCATCAGTGGCATGTCTTTGCCAGATGCGGCGCGAGCCTTCAATGATTGCCGCTGACTTTCTCATCGAGCACGCCGACCTGATCGCCACCTGCGCGGGGCCGGCGCCGCGCCGCGGTTCGGCTCAGCGCGAGATCACGCCGCTGCGCGACTCGGTCGTCGCGGCACGTGACGGCGTCATCACCTACGTTGGCCCTGGCGAAGGACTCTTCGAACGTGTGGAGCTCGTTCGAGGCGCGACGCGCATCGACGCGCGAGGTTGCACCGTTCTGCCGGGATTTGTCGATCCTCACACGCACGTGGTCTTTGCCGGCGACCGACGCGGAGAGCTGCAGCGCCGCCTCGCGGGCGCGAGCTATGCGGAGATTGCGGGGGCCGGCGGCGGGATCGCCGCCACGGTGGCCGCGACACGGCGTGCATCGGAGGAGGAGCTCGTCGCGGCCACGCGGCCGCGTCTGGACGAGATGCTCGCGTGCGGCACGACGACCTGCGAGGCCAAGAGCGGCTACGGCCTGACCACCGAGGCGGAGCTCCGGCAACTCCGCGCGATCGCCCGGCTGAACGCCGAGCATGCCATCGATCTCGTTCCGACTTTTCTCGGGGCGCATGACGTTCCGGAAGAATACAAATCACGTCGGGACGCCTACGTGGCGCTGGTGATCGACGAGATGATCCCCCGGGTGGTGGAGGAGGCGCTTGCGGAGTGGTGCGACGTCTTCTGCGAGGAAGGCGTCTTCACGCCCGAGGAGTCGGTGGCGGTGCTCACGGCCGCCGCGAACGCGGGTCTCAAGCCGCGCGTCCATGCCGACGAGTTCGGCGCGAGCGGCGGCACACACGTCGCGGTACGCGTCGGCGCGCGTTCAGCCGATCATCTGTTGTTCGCAGACGAAGCGGGCGCGGACGCGCTCGCCGCGGCCAACGTGTGCGCCACGCTGCTGCCGATCGCGGCGTTTTACCTCAAGATCGGCCGGTTCGCCCCGGCGCGCATGCTCGTCGATCGCGGCGTCGCCGTGGCGCTGGCGAGCGACGTCAATCCGGGCGCAGGCCTGTCTCCTTCGATGCCGTTCGCGATGACGCTGGCCTGCTTTGCGATGAACATGACGCTCGAGGAAGCGCTCGTCGCTGCGACGCTCAACGCGGCCTGGTCGCTCGACCGGGCGGATTCGATCGGCAGCCTCGAACCCGGCAAGCTCATGGACGCCGTGATGATTCGAGGCGCCCTGCCCGACCTCATCCGTGTCGGCGCGTCGCCCGTGCGGATGGTCATCAAGCGCGGGAAGGCCGTATTCTGGGCTCAATGATTTCCTACTCTACGATGGCTGTCGAAGACCTGCTCGACGCGTTCGCGTCGAGCGATCCGGTACCCGGTGGCGGCTCGGCGTCGGCGCTCGCCGGCGCGGTTGGCATATCGCTGCTGATGATGGTGGCCAGCCTTCCAAAGACGCGGACGGGCGCCCCAGAGGAAGCCGCCGACCTGTCGGAAGCTTCGTCACGCCTGCGCCCGCTCCGCGAGTCGCTCACCTCCCTGATCGACAAGGACGCCGAGGCGTACGAGGGCGTGCTTGCCGCGCAACGGCTGCCCAATACCACCGACGCCGAGAAAGCCGCGCGCCGATCGGCGATCGAGTCGGCCATCCGCGGCGCCACAGACGTGCCGCTCGAGACGATGCGCGTGTGCCAGCAGGCGCTTCGGGGGGCGATTATCGTTGCCAGAAACGGCAACCCCAACGCGGCAACCGACACCGGCGTCGGCGTCCAACTGCTGCTGGCCGGCCTGCGGGGCGCGGGCCTGAACGTGGACGTCAACACGGGCAGCATCACGGATGCCGCGTACGTCGCACGGGTGAAGGAAGAACGTGAAGAGCTCGAGCGAGAGGGCACGGCTGACGCGCAGACCGTCTCTGGCGCGCCGTGACGAGTGCGGCCTGCCACGCACCCTGAGGGGTGCGCGCTACTGGGGAGGGTCTTCGGGCCTGGCGGTGTTCGCGGCGAAGGCCTCGACGGAAAACGTCAGGTCAACGGGGTAAATCTGGTTGGGAAAGTACTCGACGGGCTGGATGTAGGCGGCGTCCACGTAGGTGCGCGTACCCTGCCGGTGGATGGTGAGGTTCTCCGGAAGCAGCGGCACCCGCAGCTCCGCGGCCCTTTCGAGGATGCGGTTCTGCAGGTCGGTCGTGTGTTCCTGTGAGCCGAAGATGATCAACTGCTGCGTGGCGTCCTTGAACTGGTAGTAGCGCCACGCCGCCTCGCCGGCGTGGAAGGCGGCGTTGACGATGGCCAGGGAAATCGCGATCTTGATGATCGTCTTCATCAGTGGATCTGGTGGAAAATTCTATTCCAACGGACGCTGGTGAAGAGATTCGACAGCCCGCCCTGCTCGTCGCCGAATGAGAAATAGACGAACAGCGCCTTGCCCTTGACGTACTCGCGGGGCAGGAAGCCCCAGTACCGGCTGTCCTGCGAGTTGTCTCGGTTGTCACCCATCATGAAATAGTGGCCGGCCGGCACGGTCACGGGTCCGTAGGTCATCCGCACGTCGAAATCGGCCGGGTTTTCCTCGCCTGGCGGGAAGAGGTAATGCACATACGGCTCGTCGAGCGGCATGCTGTTGATGAACACCTTTTTATTCCGCAGCTCCAGCGTCTCTCCAGGCAACCCGATCGTCCGCTTGATGAAATCGCGCTCCGGCTCCTCCGGATACTTGAACACGATGATGTCGCCGCGGCGGATCGGATCGATCGGCAGCACCATGCTCTCGACACCGGCCAGCGTCGGGGCGAAGTTGAACTTGTTGACCAGCAGGTGATCGCCGATCAGGAGGTTGGGCTCCATCGACCCCGTCGGGATCTTGAATGCCTGCACCACGAAGGTCCGCACGAACAGCGCGAGGATGACGGCGACGCAGATGGACTCGAAGTACTCCCGCGCTGTCGACTTGCGGTAATCGGTGGTCATGACTCCGTTCCCATCTTCAGCACGGCGAGGAACGCTTCCTGCGGAATCTCGACGCGGCCGACGCGCTTCATCCGCTTCTTGCCTGCCTTCTGCTTCTCGAGCAGCTTGCGCTTGCGCGAGATGTCGCCGCCGTAGCACTTGGCGAGCACGTTCTTGCGCAGTGCCTTCACCGATTCTCGGGCGATGATCCGGGTACCGATCGACGCCTGGATGGCGATCTCGAACATCTGCCTCGGGATGAGCTCACGCATCTTGGCCGCCAGCAACCGGCCCCTGTCGTACGCCGCGTCGCGATGCACGATGATCGACAGCGCGTCCACGGGCTCGCCATTCACCAGGATGTCCAGTTTGACGAGCGGTGACTCCCAATAGCCGGTCACGTGGTAATCGAGCGACGCGTATCCCCTCGAGATCGTCTTCAGCCGGTCGTAGAAGTCGAGCACGACCTCGTTGAACGGCAGCTCATACGTGATGAGCACGCGGTCCGACTTGAGGTACTCGAGCTTCTTCTGGACGCCCCGCTTGTCCTGGCAGAGCTGGAGGATCGCGCCGACGTAGGGCGACGGCGTGAGGACCATCGCGGTAATCACCGGCTCCTCTAGCTTGGTGATCAAGCCTGCGTCAGGCAGCTTCGCCGGACTGTCGATCTCCTGCACCTGCCCGTCCGTGGTCGTCACCCGGTACAACACGCCAGGGGCGGTCGTGACCAGGTCCATGTCGTATTCGCGCTCGAGCCGCTCCTGGACGATCTCCATGTGGAGCAGCCCCAGGAAGCCGCACCTGAAGCCAAACCCCAGCGCCACGGACGTTTCGGGTTCGTAGAAGAACGACGCGTCGTTCAACCGAAGCTTGTCGAGCGCCTCCCGCAGCTCAGCGTACTGGTGGCTCTCGACGGGGTAGAGCCCGGCGAAGACCATCGGCTTCAGTTCCTTGAATCCCGGAAACGGCTCGGTGGTGGGGCGTGCGGTTTCGGTGACCGTGTCGCCGATCTTGGCGTCGGCCACCACCTTGATGTTGGCGACGATGAAGCCGACCTCGCCGACGCCAAGCTCATCGACCGGAATCGCCTTCGGCGAGAAGACGCCGAGGCCGTCCACCTCGAAGTCCTGCTTGGTCTGCATCAAGCGGATCTTTGACTTGGTCCGCAGCACGCCGTCGATCACGCGTACCACGATCACAACACCGCGGTAGGGGTCGTACCAGGAGTCGAAAATCAACGCCATCAGCGGCGCGTTGGGGTCGCCCTTGGGCGGATGGAAGCGCTCGACGACCGCCTCGAGGATGTCGCGGACGCCGGTGCCTTCCTTCGCGCTGGCCAGGATCGCGGTGCTGCTGTCGAGGCCGATGATGTCTTCGATCTGGCGCTTGCACTCGTCCGGCTGCGCGCTCGGCAGGTCGATCTTGTTGATGACCGGGATGATCTCGAGGTTGTTCTCGACCGCGAGGTACGCGTTGGCGAGTGTCTGCGCTTCGACGCCCTGCGCCGCGTCCACCAGGAGCAATGCGCCCTCGCAGGCGGCCAGGGAGCGCGTGACCTCGTAGCTGAAGTCCACGTGGCCAGGGGTGTCGATCAGGTTGAGCACGTACTGCTCGCCGTTGAGCGCGGTGTAGTTCAGCCGAACCGGGTGGGCCTTGATGGTAATTCCGCGCTCGCGCTCGAGGTCCATGGCGTCGAGGACCTGCGCCTCCATCTCGCGGGCCTGCAGGGCGCCCGTGAGCTCGAGAAAGCGATCGGCCAGCGTCGACTTGCCATGGTCGATGTGCGCGATGATCGAGAAGTTCCGTATGTGCGCTTGATCCATCAGGTTCCGAACATTGAATTATACCGTCTGGCGGGTCCGCCTTCGGACCCGCCGGATCAGTCCGGCACACCGTCGAAGAAGTCGACGACGCCGGTCGCGAGCGAGTACTCGGCGCCGACGACGAGGAGGCCGTCACTCTGAATGCGCTGCTCCAGGAGCCGGGAGCCGTGCCGGAGCTGGTTGACCGAGGCGCGGACGTTGGCGCGGGTGGCGCGCGAGATGAGCGCCTCGGGATCGCGCCGCAGCTCGGTGTCCAGCAGAGCCTCGACCGAGGGGCGGATGCGATCGACGATTGACCGCAGGTTTGGTGACTGGCCCTCCCTGGGCAGCATCAGCTCCTCGACGGTCGCCTGCACGGCCCCGCACTGGGAGTGACCCAGCACGACGACCAGGGGCGTTCCGAACCGTTCCGCGGCAAACTCGACGCTGCCGATCTGGGAGGCGGCCACGATGTTGCCCGCGACGCGGATGACGAACAGATCGCCCAGCCCCTGGTCGAAGACGATCTCGGCTGGCACGCGCGAGTCGGAACACCCGAGGATGATGCCGAACGGCGCCTGCCCTGACGTCAGCTCGATGCGCCGCGTCTGGTTCGAGGGAATCTCGCCTTGCTGAACGCCGTCCACGAACCGGCGGTTGCCGTCCCGCAGACGGTCGAGTGCTTCGCGCGCTGAGATCATCTGGTTCGGATTGTACCGTGGGCCTACGACAGCTTGCGGACCCGCGGGGTGGACGTTCCGTCCCACCGGTATTCGTAGTGCGCGACGACTCGGGGCCGTTTGACGAGGCGCGGACGGAAGCACGCGACGCACTGGCCCCCGGCGTGACGCACGCTCTCGTAGAGAATGCCGTTCGATCCATCGTCGAGCATCTGGATCGCGAGCCGTTGTGATGTGGCGTACGAGTCGTGGGCATAGCACCCCGGATACGCTCGCCGCTGGCCCCTCAGATCATGAAATGTCGCGGCGAAGTCGGACTGGTACAGGCGCATCTGCATACGGGTGTCGAAATGGCCGACCTCGACCAGCTCGCGGGTGCGGTGATACACCGACTCGGCGAGGGCGGTGTCGAGGGTGCGGGCCGCGTACCAGGCGCCGCGGTCGGTGGTCGAGAAGCGTCCGCCGCCGGGGCGCGGATGGCAGAACGCCGCCATCACCACCGACGCCATCGGCTGTCCCACGAGCCACTCGTCGCGAGGTACCCGGTGGAGAATCCCGAGATGCGTGCTGACACGGTCGTTGGTCCACGCCTCGACCTCGAGAATCGCATCCAGGTCCTCGGGCGACGAAACCTGGTCGAACAAGCCGACCGAGGGATAGCGGCTCGGGATCAGCCGGCTCGACGCTGTCCACCGAATCCGCGACGTGGGAGGCACCGCTGTAGGAGGCACGGCTCTAGGAGGCACCGCTCCTAGAAAGCACCGCGCTTAGGGAAGCACTATGGCGCCGCACGTCACCCCCGCCGGCCGTCCAGCAGCCGCCGCAGGTGAAACAGGCCGTCAAGGCCGTCGTCCACGACCCAGGCAATCGGGCTGCGCCCGCCGAACAGCGGGTTTGTGTTGGACATCCGCATCCACTGGTCGGCAAACGCGGGCTCGGTATAGAGGATGTGAAGCGCCTTGTAGATGCCGAGCACCAGCGAGATACGCGTCAGCGTGTCGAACGACAGCGCGCCGGCATCGCCGCTCTTGTACTTGTGAAACGTGGACGAGGGCGGCCAACCCAGGAGGCCGCGCTCCTCGCCGGCGCTCAACTGCCAGGCGCGCGCGATGTTGAAGAACGCCCGCAGCGAGGGCGCAGACAGCCGCCGCCTCACGGCCGGATCCTGCCGCTCGGCCGCCGGTAGCGGCATCCAGTCGGCCTGCCCTGAGCGCAGTCGAAGGGTCCCCGCTGAAGCTGGTCGGGTATTCCCCATATGGATACGCTACTCCATATATGGAATCCGCTCAAGGTGCACGGTGCATCGTGCACGGGTGCACGTTGCACGGCGCGAGCATGCGAGCGCCTTAACGTTGATCCAGCGGGATGAAGCGCTGCGGGTAGGAGGGCCCGGTGTAGTCGGCGCGCGGCCGGATCAGGCGGTTGTTCGCGTACTGCTCGAGGATGTGCGCCGTCCAGCCCGAGATGCGGCTCACGGCGAAGATGGGCGTGTACAAGTCGATGGGAATGCCGAGGGTGTAGTACGTCGAGGCCGAATAGAAATCAACGTTGGCGTTGAGCTTCTTCTCGGCTTTCACCAACGCCTCGATGCGCTGCGACATGTCGAACCAGGCGGTGTTGCCGGCACGCTTGCCGAGATCGCGCGACATCTGACGCAGGTGCGTCGCCCGCGGGTCTTCCGTGTGGTACACGCGGTGCCCGAAGCCGGGAATCTTTTCCTTGCGCGCCAGCTTGCCGCGGATGACCTCGTCGACCCGCTCGCCGCTCGCCGTCTGTCCCAGCTCGAGCAGGAGCTTCATGACTTCGGCATTCGCCCCGCCGTGCAGCGGACCCTTGAGCGTCCCAATCGCCGCGACGACGGCCGAATAGATGTCGGTCAGGGTGGCCGCTGCGACCCGGCCCGCGAACGTCGACGCGTTCAGCTCGTGATCGGCATGCAGCGTCAACGCGACGTCGAACGCGCGGATGGCGGTCGCGTTCGGGCGCTCCCCGGTGAGCATGTAGAGGAAATTGGCCGCGTGGCCCATCGCCGGGTCCGGCGCGATGGGGCCGCCTCCTGCCCTCAGTCGTCCCCAGGTCGCGACGATGCTGGCGACTTGCGCCGTCAGCGCAACCGCCTTGCGGTACTGCGAGGCGGGCGATGTCTCGTTCGCGTTCGGATCGTAATGGGCCAGCGCTGACGTCAGCGTACGAAGGGCGTCCATCCCGTCTACCGGCGGAAGCGACCGCATCAGGCGGATGATCGGCTCCGGCAGCGGACGGGCGGCGGCCAACTGCGACTGAAGGTCGCCAAGCTCGGCGCGCGTCGGCAGGCGCCGGTGCCAGAGGAGAAAGCAGACCTCCTCGAAGGTGGCCGACTTCGCCAGGTCGTGGATGTCGTGCCCGCAGTACGCCAGCACGCCGCGGTCGCCATCCAGGTAACAGATGGCCGAGGACGTCGCGACGACGTCCTCGAGCCCGCCCTTTGCTTTCTCAGCGATCGCCATGAGGCGATCTTATACCGCGGCTGTGCGGGCGCTGCCGACGGCGGCCGGTTTGTAAATGGCGCCCACGATCGCACCATAGATCGAAAGCTCGATCACCGAGTCGATCATGATCGCGGCGACATACGTCCCGTTGATCGGGTAGATGACGTACTGCCAGATCAGGCCGAATCCGCAGACGACGACCGCGACAAGGGCGCCGAAGCGGGCCCCTTCGACGACGCCGCGGCCCCCCTCGTATCCTTTCGCGTACGCGTAGGCGAACGCAAAGAATCCGAGCAGAAGAAATGCGAACCCGAGCGGCAGGTTGGCCATGAGCTGCGCTTCCGGCCGCATCGCGGAGGCGTTGGCGGCAGTGAGGTCGGCCAGCAGCACGTCGTTGACCAGGAACCCGAGGGGGAGAGACACGATCCAGGCGACCACGGCAGCAGCAGCAACCCGTGCGAAGTTCATGACCGGCTCCTTTGGTTGAAGAAAGGTTGGCCGGATTCTACCAGCGTCCGCGGCTGGCGTTCTCTAGACTTCTTCTTGTGTGAGCGTGGCTCCCTGGCCCCCGCCGCCCGCGAACTGCTGGACGATCGAGAGCAGCCCGGTGTAGAGGAAGCCGATCTGGAAGAGCACGAGGAACGGCACGGTGCCGTAGATGCCGTTGGCCAGCGCGTAGAAGACCGTGGCGGTGAAGTACAGGCCGAGCGCCAGCTCGATCATCGGCTGGACGACGAAGCTCTGGCGGTACTTCTTGCCGACCCACTCGTCGGCGTCAGCCTCGATGCGGTACTTCGGCGTGCGCGCGAACTCGCTCTCCTTGTTGAAGAGCGCCTCGAGCACCGCGCGCGTGTTGTTCACGGTCAGACCGATGCCGATCGACATCAGGAATGGCAGGTACTTCAGCCGCGTCGTCCAGTCGGTGTGAAGCTCGCGCTGGCAGACCATGTAGAAATTCGCCACCGACGCCGTCGCCGCGAAGAACAGCGGCACGTCGATGAGCAGCATCTCGTACCATCCCATGTTGAAGCGGATGACCATGGACGGCGCCATCAGCACCGACAGCACGCACATGAGGAGGTAGTTGAAGTTCGCGGTGAGGTGGAAGAATGCCTCCGCCTTGACGCCGAGCGGCAGGTTCGACCGCAGGATCCTCGGCAGCAGCTTGCGGCACGTCTGGATGGAGCCCTTGGCCCAGCGATGCTGCTGCGACTTGAAGGAGTTCATCTCCACCGGCACCTCGGCCGGCGCGACCAGATCCTGCAGGAACACGAACTTCCAGCCGCGGAGCTGCGCCCGGTAGCTGAGATCGAGATCTTCGGTCAGCGTGTCGTGCTGCCAGCCGCCTGCGTCGGCGATCGCCGTCCGCCGCCAGATGCCCGCCGTGCCGTTGAAGTTGAAGAAGTGTCCCGAGCGGTTGCGCCCGCCGTGCTCCAGGACGAAATGCCCGTCGAGGAGAATGGACTGGATCTTCGTCAGCAGCGAATAATCCTGGTTGATGTGTCCCCAGCGCGCCTGCACCATCGCGATTTTCGGATCGGCGAAAAACGGTACCGTGCGCCGCAGGAAATCGACCGTCGGGATGAAGTCGGCGTCGAAGATGGCGACGTACTCGCCCGTCGCGACCTTGAGACCCGCCTCGAGGGCGCCCGCCTTGTAGCCGGTGCGATCGGTGCGGTGCAGGTAGACGATGTTGATGCCGATGTCGGCGTTGCGGCGAACCGCCTGCTGGGCGACGCCGGTGGTTTCATCCGTCGAGTCGTCCAGAACCTGAATCTCGAGGAGGTCGCGCGGATAGTCGATGCGGCAGACGGCATCGATCAGCCGATCGGCCACGTACATCTCGTTGTAAATCGGGAGCTGCACCGTGACGCGCGGCAGCGTCTCGAGGGGCCCGGCGGGAACAGGCTGGCGGTTCTTGTTCTTCATGTACAGATACACCAGGTAATACCGGTGCCATCCGTACACGGCCAGAATGACGAGAACGAAGAAATAAACCGCGAGGATGAGAGTTTCGCCGAGGGTCATCGACGCTGCAACGCCTTCATAAACACAGGCAACAATTATACTGCCCGGCTACCCCTTTATGAATACCTCTGAGCTTCACCAGCTACTTGGCGACGTGCGGTCGGGAACGCTCGACCCGTCGGCCGCGTCCGAACGCATTCTGGCCATACTTCGGGCCGCCCCGTTCGAAGACCTGGGTTTCGCCCGCGTCGACACCCATCGTGAACTGCGGCGCGGGTTTCCGGAGGTCATACTCGGGCTTGGAAAGACTCCGGCCCAGGTAGCGGCCATCGCCGAACGCATCGTCGCGCGTGGGCAGGCATTGCTCGTCACACGAGCTCAGCCAGACGCCTACGATGCCGTTCGCGCCGTGGTGCCCGCGGCGGCCTATCACCCGGCGGCGCGCGCAATCACCCTCGCGCAGGGCGACGTGCCCGCCGGCCGCGGCACGATTCTCATTCTCTGCGCCGGCACGTCCGACCTGCCGGTCGCCGAAGAGGCGGCCGTCACCGCGGAGGTGATGGGCAACACGGTCGACCGGCTGTATGACGTCGGGGTGGCCGGGCTGCATCGGCTGCTGACCGAACATACGCGACTGCAGGCCGCACGGGTGATCGTGGTCGTCGCCGGCATGGAAGGCGCGCTCCCCAGCGTCGTGGCCGGTCTCGTGGCGGTGCCGGTGGTGGCGGTGCCGACGAGTATCGGCTACGGCGCGAGCTTCGGCGGCGTGGCCGCGCTGCTCGGCATGCTCAACAGTTGCGCCAACGGGGTGTCGGTCGTGAATATCGACAACGGATTCGGCGGCGCGTGCATGGCCAGTATGATCAACCACTTGTAGGCCGGGTTCCGCCATCGCGGACCCGGCGGATCGAATGAACGCCGCCACCCTTCGCGCACTCGAATTCGATCGCATCGTCCAGGTGGTCGCCGGCCTGGCCGTCACACCGACCGGAATGGATCGCCTGGCGGAGCTGCACCCGCTGACCGACGCGCCTCGCATCGTCGCCGCGCAGAAAGCGACGAGCGAGGGGACGCGGTTTCTTGCCGACCAACCGGGATTTCCGCTGCGCGCGCCGGCAGACCTCGAGGAGATCCTCGAGGCGATCGCCGTCGAAGGACGGCCGCTTGAGCCGCTGCGCCTGATCGCCCTGTCGGATTACCTGGAGTCGATCGATCAGTCGCGCACGGCGGTGACGAAGCTCGCCGGCAGCTTCCCGCTCCTGAGGGCGCTGGTCGAAACCGTCGCGGCCTTCAAGGGAGAGATCGCGGACGTCCGCAGGAAGATCGATCCCTCCGGAGAGGTCGCCGACAACGCGAGCCCGGCGCTGGCGAGCATCCGCGAGCGGCTCCGCCGCCAGCGCGCGAAGCTGCGGACGACGCTCGAAGGATTCGTGCGCGGCCGCGATACATCGAAGTACCTGCAGGAGCAGGTCGTCACAGACCGCAATGGCCGCTACGTGCTGGTCGTGCGCTCCGAGCACCGGGGGGCGATTCCCGGCATCGTCCACGGATCGTCCGCCAGCGGGGCCAGCCTGTTCCTGGAGCCGCTCGCCACCGTCGAGATCAACAACGACATCGTCGCCCTCGAAGAAGAAGAGACGGAGGAGGTGCGGCGCATCCTGCTGGCGCTGACCGACGCGTTCCGCGGCCGCCCGTCGGATCTACGCCGGACCATTGATGTCGCCACCGAGCTCGACATCATCCAGGCGCGCGCGCGCTTCTCGCAGATGGTGGACGGCGTCGAGCCGAAGATCTCAGTCGACGGCACGCTGGAGTTGAAAGGCGCGCGCCATCCCCTGCTAATCCGCGCCGTACGGGGTCGGGAGTCATTTTTCGAGGACAGTTCAGCGGGTGGATCACCAGTGTCCTCGAAAAATGACTCCCGACCCCTTTTTCCAGTGCCCGTGCACATCTCGCTCGTACCGCCCGTTCGCGTGCTGGTCATCGCCGGGCCGAACACGGGCGGAAAGACGGTCGCGATCAAGACAGCGGGTCTGCTGGCCGCAATGGCGCAGGCCGGACTCCACGTGTCGGCCGACGCCGGATCGAGCCTGCCCGTGTTTCAGTCACTGTATGCGGACATCGGCGACGAACAGTCGATTTCCGCCAGCCTGAGCACCTTCTCGGGCCATGTCGCCAACCTGGTGTCGATCGACCGCAACCTCTCGCTTCCGGCGCTCGTGCTGCTCGACGAAGTGGGGGCCGGCACCGATCCTGTCGAGGGTGCCGCGCTCGGCACGGCGGTGATCGACCATTTCCGCCAGCGCGGCGCGCACCTGATCGCGACCACCCACTACGACTCGCTGAAATCGTACGCCGCGACGACCGAGGGCGTCACGAGCGCCGCGTTCGGGTTCGACCCGGCGACGTTTGCGCCAACCTACGAGCTGATCTACGGCTCTCCGGGCCGCAGCCTCGCCATCGAAATCGCCGCGCGTCTCGGCATGCCGACATCGGTGATTGCCGCGGCGCGGGAGAATCGCACCGACCGCGAGAAGCAGCTCGCGGATCATCTGGCGCGCGTGGACAGCGATCTGCAACGTCTCCAGGAAGAGCGTCGCGGCGTGACCCTGGAGCGCATGGCGATGGCGGAAACCGAGCGGAAGATCCGGGCGCGCGAAGAGGCACTGAAGGAACGCGAAGAGCGGGTGCGCCGCCGGCTGGACGCCAAGGTCGACGACCAGGTTCGCGACGCGCGGCGGGAGATCGATGCGGTCATCGAGGGATTGAAGACCCGCGCCGCGGAGCTGTCCGAGCAGGCGGGCGTGCGATTGAAGACCGGCGACAAGGTGCGGGCCGCGGGAATCAGCACGGGAGATACCGGTGCGATACGCGGCGATGCGCGCGCGGCGCTCGATCGCGTACTCGACAAGCTGAAAGCGGGCGGGGATACCCCTCCAGCGCCGGTAGAGGCACCCTCCGGCCCGGTCGAGGTCGGCACGCGGGTGACGGTCGGCACCCTCGGCCTCGAGGGCGTGGTCGTGGAGCTGCACGGCAAACATGCCGAGGTCGACGTCCGGGGCAAGCGCCTGCGCGCCGCGCTTCGAGACCTTCGCGCGATCGCGGGAGCTGCGCCTCCGTCCAAGGTGAGCGTCAACGTGGATCTCCAGCCGCGCCAGGGACCGCTCTCGGAACTGAACATCATCGGATCCACGGTGGACGAAGCGATCACGCGGCTCGAGAAGTTTCTCGACGAGTCCACGGTCACCGACATCGGCGAGATTCGCATCGTCCACGGCCACGGCACCGGGCAACTCCGCCGGGCGGTCGCGGAGTTCCTGAAGAACCATCCGCTCGTCGAACGATTCGAGACCGCGCCGCAGAACCAGGGCGGCGGCGGGGCGACGATAGCGTACTTGAAAGACTAATGGCGCTATTCCCGCAGCAGTTCATCGACGACATCAAGCAGCACGCCGACATCGTCGTCGTCATCCAGGACTACGTGTCGCTGAAGAAGACCGGCGCCACCTACAAGGGGCTGTGCCCCTTCCATGGCGAAAAGACGCCGTCGTTCCACGTCAACCGCGACAAGGGCTTCTTTCATTGCTTCGGGTGCGGCGTCGGCGGCGACGTGTTCAAGTTTCTCGAGCTGCATCAGAAGGTGGGCTTCGCCGATGCCGTGAAGCTGCTCGCGCAGCGGTTTGGAATGTCGCTGCCCGAGCTCGAGCAAAGCGACGAGCAGCGCGCCAACGCGGCCGAACGCGAAACGCTGCTCAAGGTGCACGAGTCGGCGGCGGCGTGGTTCAGGGCGCAGCTCGCATCGCCGGCCGGCGCACGCGTCCGCAAACAGATTGCCGACCGCGACGTCAGCGATGCCACCGCCGAGGCGCTGGGGCTCGGCTTCGCTCCGAGCGTCCGGGACGGCCTGAAGCAGGCACTCCTGAAAGACGGGTTCTCTCAACCCGTCCTCCTGCGCGCGGGCCTCGTCGTCCAGAAAGACGATGGGAGCGTGGTGGATCGATTCAGGAACCGGCTGATGATTCCGATCTGCCGCGACAGCGGGTCGGTCATCGCGTTCGGCGGCCGGGCGATCGACGCCGACCAGCAGCCGAAGTATCTGAACTCGCCCGAGACGCCGATCTATTCCAAGAGCCGGACGCTCTACGGCCTCAACCTGGCCAAGGCGGCGATCAAGGAAGGCAAGTTCGCCGTGCTGGTCGAAGGCTATTTCGACTTCGCGCAGGTCTATCAGGCAGGGGTTCAGGCGGTCGTGGCCTCGTGCGGCACCGCCTTGACCCCCCAGCAGGCGCAGCAGTTGCGGCGGTTTACGGGCAAAGTCGTGTTGAGTTTCGACCCGGACGCGGCCGGCCAGGGCGCCACCGCGAAATCGTGCGAAATGCTGGTTGCCGAAGGGTTTGAGGTGAACGTCGCCATACTGCCGGCGGGTGAAGATCCCGATACCTTCGTCAGGAGGCACGGGCGCCAGGGCTACTCGGAACGCCTGCGCCAGTCCCGACCGTATCTCGAGTATCTGCTCGACCGCGTTGCCGCTGGGCACAACCTGAATACCGACGAAGGCCGGGTGCGATTCCTGTCTGAAATGCTGCCAATTGCAGGCCGAATTCCGGACGTCACCATGCGGGACCGGTTCGCGGACCGCCTGGCCTTCAAGGCCAAAGTCACCGACGAAGTGGTGCGCGCGGAGATTCGCAAGGCGGTCGTTCAAAAAAATCCGACGCTGACCAAACGCGAAATGCCGAGCTTTGGGCAGGTCACCAAGGCCGAAAAGAGCCTGATTTGGTGGCTAATCCACCGATCCGAGGTCGCGCTGGCCACCATTGCCTCGCTCGAACCCGAAGATTTGGAGGGTCTGGCGGCCCGGTCGGTGCTGGATTTAGCCAAAAAACTGGACGAAGATATGGGGTTCTCTCCTTCCGTGCTGCTCGAACGTCTCAACATGGTGGAGGCACAGCTCGTGACGAGTATTGCCACAGAGCCGGAGCCCCCCTCCCTCGCGCTGCCGTATTGCGTGCGGGCCTTCAAGAAGACGCGATACGAGCGTGAGCGCGCGGTGGTGCAGAGAGAAATAGACCGGCTGCAGAACAGCGGACGGTCTGACAGCGGAGAGATTGATTCGCTCCTGGCCCGGAACGGGGACCTAGGACGTCTTATCCAGGCACTGGTGATATCGGAGGAGTGACCTTGTCGATCGAAGAAAAATACGACGAAGTACGCCAGTTGATTCATGTCGGCAAGGAGAAGGGCTACCTCCTGTACGACGAGGTCAACGAAGCGCTTCCGTCGGAGATTACGTCCGCGGAAGAGCTCGATGAGCTCTTCAACGCCTTCAGCAGCGCCGGCATCGAAGTCGTCGATTCCGACAAGGCGTACCGCGGCGACAAGGATTTTGATCGCGACGGCAACGAGGATGGTCCCGAGCTCGACCTGACGCCGGGCGCGCTCGACAAGACCAACGACCCGGTTCGTATGTACCTCCGCGAGATGGGCACCGTACCGCTGCTCACGCGTGAGGGCGAGGTGGCCATCGCCAAGCGCATCGAGCGCGGCAAGCTCGCGGTCATCAAGTCGATTTCACGCACGCCCACCATCGCCAAGCGCATTCTCACGACCGGCGACCAGCTCAAGGCGGGCGAGCGCACCATCCGCGAGCTGGTGATCTTCAGCGATGAGGAGATCACCGACGAGGTGATCGAAGAACGCAAGGAAGCCGTGCTCGGGCAGATCGACGAGGTGCGCAAGGCGCGGGGCAACTTCGTGAAGCTCAACGAAAAAACCGAGGCGACGCCGAAGAAGGACAAGCGCAAGTACCGCCGCGCGCGCTGGAAGTCGCTGCGCGCCAGGATCGACGTCTCGCGCTACATCCGCCGGATCGAGTTCACCGAAACGATCAAGCGCCGCCTGATCGAAGAAGTGAAAGACGCGGTCGACGCCGTGTCGAAGGTACAGCGCGACGCCGACGCGATCGAGCGCCAGCTCAACCCGAAGGTCAAGACGAAGGGTCCGAGGCTGAAGGAAGAGGATAAGAAGAATCTCCTCAAGAAACAGAAGGACCTCAAGATCCACGTGAAGGGGATGATCGACGACCTGGAGGAGACGCCCGAGCGGCTCCGCCGGACGATCGAGGTCATCGCCCGCGGCGAGGCGCAGGCCGAGCAGGCGAAGAAAGAGCTGGTCGAGGCCAACCTCCGGCTGGTCGTCTCGATCGCCAAGAAGTACACCAACCGCGGGCTGCAGTTCCTCGACCTGATCCAGGAAGGCAACATCGGCCTGATGAAGGCGGTCGACAAGTTCGAGTACCGCCGCGGCTACAAGTTCTCGACCTACGCGACGTGGTGGATCCGCCAGGCGATCACCCGCGCCATCGCCGATCAGGCGCGGACGATCCGCATCCCGGTTCACATGATCGAGACCATCAACAAGCTGATCCGCACCTCGCGCGCGCTGGTGCAGGAACTCGGGCGCGAGCCGACCTCGGAAGAGATCGCCAAGCGGATGGACATCCCGGTCGCCAAGGTGCGCAAGGTCCTCAAGATCGCGCAGGAACCGATCTCCCTCGAAACGCCGATCGGCGAGGAGGAAGATTCGCATCTGGGCGACTTCATCGAGGACCGCAACATCGTCTCGCCGGCGGAAGCCGTCATCAACCTGAACCTCAAGGAGCAGACGGAGTCGGTCCTCAAGACGCTGACCCCGCGCGAGGAAAAGGTCATCAAGATGCGCTTCGGCGTCGGCGACGGCAGCGAGCACACGCTCGAGGAAGTCGGCCAGAACTTCGCCGTGACCCGCGAGCGCATCCGGCAGATCGAAGCGAAGGCTCTGCGGAAGTTGCGGCATCCGTCGCGAAGCCGCAAACTGAAGGCCTTCCTCGAAGGTAGAACGTAGAAGGTGGAAGGTGGAAGGTAGAAGGTAGGTAGAAGGTGTGGGTGGACTTTCCACCTACCTCTTACCTCCCACTTTCTACCTTCTACTTGGCCCTGGGGGCCCGTAGCTCAGCGGTTAGAGCGGCCGGCTCATAATCGGTTGGTCCCTGGTTCGAATCCAGGCGGGCCCACTCA
>CANIBQ010000086.1 GCA_947465645.1 Acidobacteriota bacterium
GCGGCGCAGGGCGGCTTTGGTCGTCGCGCGCTGAACCCGGCGGCCGGCAATCCTGCCTATACGAGCGACTTCGTCTTCACGCGGATCGCCTACGGCCGCGGCCTCCAGGGCTTCCGCGGGTTCGGCGGATCGAGCTGGAACCACGATTATCCCGACGCCGACCTCTACCTCACGCAGGTGCTCGACGACCTGACGCGGATGCGCGTGCGTCCCGACCACAGCAACGTGATGGACCTCGCCGATCCGAGGATCTTCGAGAATCCGATCATCTACATCTCGGAGCCGGGGTTCTGGGGCCTGGCCGAGTCCGACGTGCCGAAGCTGCGCGCCTACCTGCTCAAGGGCGGGTTCGTGATCTTCGACGACTTCGAGGGGCAGCAGTGGGACAACATGGCCCGGAACATGGCCCGCGCGCTGCCCGAGTACCGGTGGATCCCGCTCGACATCAATCATCCGATCTTCCACGCCTTCTTCGACGTGAAGGCGTTCGAGGTGCCGCACCCCAGCGTGCCGGTGCCGCCGAGGGTCTACGGCATGTTCGAGAACAACGACCCGAACCGCCGCATGATCGCGCTGGCGAACCACAACAGCGACGTGGCGGAATACTGGGAATGGTCCGCCCGCGACATGTTTCCCGTCTCGGTCACCAGCGGCGCCTACCAGCTCGGCGTCAACTGGATCATCTACGGAATGACGCACTAAGCGGACGGGGCCACGAACGACTAAGATCAGTACGTGCCCTTTGCAGATCTCAAGCTCCACCCTGACCTTCTGAAGGCCGTCCGCGAGCTCGGCTTCGTCAAGCCTACTCCTATCCAGGACGACGCGATTCCACCGGCGCTGGCCGGCCGCGACGTGCTGGCGTGCGCGCAGACCGGCAGCGGCAAGACCGCGGCGTTTCTGCTGCCGATCATTCATCGCCTGATCGAGAAGCCTCGCCGGACCACCCGGGCGCTCATCCTCACGCCTACCCGTGAGCTGGCCGCGCAGATTCTCGAGGACCTCAACTCGCTCGCCGTCCATACCCCGATCTCAGGAGCGGCGGTGTACGGCGGCGTCGCGATGGGACCGCAGGAGCATGCCTTTCGCGCCGGGGTCGACATCATGGTCGCGACGCCGGGCCGGCTGCTCGACCATTTCCGGTTGCCGTACGCCAAGCTCTCCGGCGTCGAGTATCTCGTCCTCGACGAGGCGGACCGGATGCTCGACATGGGATTCCTGCCGGATATCCGGCGGGTGCTTCGTCACATCCCCACCAAGCGGCAGACGCTCTTCTTCAGCGCGACGATGCCCCAGCCGATTGCGGTGCTGGCCAACGAGATGCTGAAGAACCCGGAGCAGATCAGGCTGCAGCGGCAGTCGGCGCCGGCGGTTGGCATTACGCAGGCGGTCTACCCGGTGCCGCAGGACCTCAAGGCCGCGCTGTTCGTGGCGCTGCTCGAACGCAACATCCTGCGCGAGGCGCTCGTCTTCACCCGGACGAAGCATCGCGCGAACCGTCTTGCCGAGCACCTGGTTCGAGCCGGGATCAACGCCGCCCGCATTCACGGCAACCGCTCGCAGGCGCAGCGTACCGAGGCGCTGGCCGGTTTCAAGAGCGGCAAGTACCGCGTGCTCGTCGCCACCGACATCGCCGCGCGCGGCATCGACGTGGAGGCGCTCAGCCACGTCGTCAACTTCGACGTGCCGGCGGTGCCGGACGACTACATTCACCGCGTCGGACGCACCGGCCGCGCCGAAGCGACCGGCGACGCGTTTACCTTCGTCGCGCCAGAGGACGAAGGTGAGCTTCGCGCGATCGAGCGGGCGATCAACCGGACGCTGCCGCGCGTTACGCTGCCCGACTTCGATTACAAGGCTCGCGCGCAAGCGAGGCTGGAGATTCCGCTGGCCGAGCGGATTGCCGCGATTCGCGCGCGCAAGTCGGACGAGCGCGCCCGTTCGAGAGCCAAGGCCGGCGGGGGACACCGAAAGGGAGAAGAGGCCTGGGCGAAACGAGCGCCCGGAGCTTCGCGTGCGCCCTCGCGCAATCGTCCTCCGTCGTCGTCGCGTCGGCGCCCGTGAGCCATTACCCGCTGTAGGATGAGTGCGTGATTGCCGCGAATATTCTCGAGACGATCGGCCACACGCCGCTCGTACGCATCAACAAACTGACGCGCGGCGTCACCGAGGCCGACGTCCTCGCCAAGCTCGAGACGTTCAATCCCGGCAACTCCATCAAGGACCGCATGGCGGTCAAGATGATCGAGGAGGCCGAGCGCGCGGGGCAGCTCAAGCCCGGCGGGACGATCATCGAGGGCACGTCGGGCAACACCGGCATGGGCCTCGCCATCGCGGCGGTCGTCAAGGGCTACAAGTGCATCTTCACGACGACCGACAAGCAATCGAAAGAAAAGATCGACGCGCTCAAGGCGTTCGGCGCCGAAGTCATCGTCTGTCCCACCGACGTCGATCCCGAGGATCCGCGATCGTATTACTCGGTGTCGTCGAGGTTGGAGCGCGAGATTCCCAACTCGTGGAAGGCCAACCAGTACGACAACCTCGCGAATGCCCAGGCACATTACGAGCAGACGGGCCCTGAGATCTGGGAACAGACCGAGGGACGCATTACGCACCTGGTCTCCGGTGTCGGCACCGGCGGCACGATCACCGGCACCGGGCGCTACCTGAAGGAGCGTAATCCCGCGATCAAGCTGTGGGGCATCGATACCTACGGCTCCGTGTTCAAGAAGTACAAGGAGACCGGCGTCTTCGACAAGAACGAGATCTATCCGTACATCACCGAGGGTATCGGCGAGGATTTCCTGCCGAAGAACGTCGACTTCAGCGTCATCGACCATTTCGAGAAGGTGACCGACAAGGACGCGGCGATCATGACGCGCCGCATCACGCGCGAGGAAGGCATCTTCGCCGGCAACTCCGCCGGCGCGGCGATGGCGGGCGTGATCCAGTTGAAGGACCACTTCAAGAAGGGCGACATGGTGGTCGTGATCTTCCACGACCACGGGACCCGCTACCTCGCCAAGATGTACAACGACGAGTGGATGCGGGCGAAGGGTTTCCTCGAGGTCACCGGCATGACCGCGCGGGACCTGGTGGCGCTGGGCGTGTCGGGCGAGCTGTTCGCGGTCGAGGCGTCCCGCCCGGTCGAAGACGCGGTGCGCGTGATGAGCGACCACGACTTCTCGCAGATTTCCATCACCCGCGACGGCCGCGTCGTCGGGTCGCTCAACGAGTCGCATCTGTACGCCGAGTTCGTGCGCGACCCGGGGATCAAGAAGAAGCCGGTCGACGCGATCATGCAGCCGGCGTTTCCGTTTGCCGACATCTCGACGCCCGTGGAGCTGCTGTCGACGATGATCACCGCGGCGAATCCAGCGGTGCTGGTCCGCGACTTCAAGACCGAGAAAACGTTCATCATCACGATGTCGGACATCATCCGCGTCCTGACCTAATCGCAGGGGGCGCGCCGGCCGATTCCCGCCCGGAATCGGCCGACTTCGGTGATCACGACGTACGTAGTGTCCGGCTTCAGCCGGACTTGATGCTCAGGCCAGCGCTTTTCCGTAGAGCGCGAGCAGGCGGCTCCACGCCTTTTCGGCCTGGGGCTCGTTGTAGACCTGCGAGTCCGGGGGGCACCAGCCGTGCGCGGCGTTCGCGTAGACCTCGATTTCCGCGGGAAGGTTTACCTTGGCGAACGTCTCCTTCAGGACATTCTTCTCATCGGGCGACCGCATGTCGTCGTTGGCGGCGATCGCGATGAGGAGTTGCGCCCTGGTCTTCGCGGCCTGAAGGTGCGGACTGTTCGGCATGTTGGTCACGAGTCCGCCGCCGTGGAACGAGGCGACCGCACCGACGCGATCGGGTGCCGCAGCCGCGGTGCGCATGGCAATCGGGCCGCCCATGCAATACCCCTGCGTGCCGATCTTCCGGTTCTTCGCCACCGACGCCTGTCGATCGAGCCACGCGATGAACGCCTTTGCATCGGTCGTCTGCGTCGTCTCGTTCAGTGCCTGCGCGAGCGGCATCAGCGATGGAATCGGGGTGGCGGAGCCCTTGTCCGCGGTCGGGGCCTTCCTGACCCGATAGAACGGATTCACCACGAGCACCGAATAACCCGTTTCGGCGAGCCGCTTGCCCATCTGCCGGAATGCCGGCCGCAGCCCGAAGATGTCCGGCCACACGAGGACGGCCGGAGCCGTACCGGTTACCGGGTGCACGAAGTAAGCGTCGGCGGTGCCGTCCGGCGTCGTCACGGTCACTTCCGATTCGGTGACCGCGACCGCATCGACCACCTGCGGCAGCATCATCGCCACGCCCGCTCCCAGGAGGACGCCGAATTGCCGCCGTGTCACCATCCCGCGCGCTTCGAACTCCTGCCGATCTTTTTCAAACTGATCCTGATCGCACATATTCGCTCCTTGTCGACACCGACCGTGCGGCAGACCCACACGCGGACCGAGACACTCTATAACGATTGGCTGGCCCCGGATGCATGGAGTCGGCGGAGGCACGTAGTGTCCGGCTTTCCTGGCCTGAGCGAAGTCGAAGGCAGCCGGACCGTAAGACTCGGCATCCCCGCGGCGGCAATCGACTGATTCAAGAGCTGCCGTCATTCTAGGTAGGTTGCGACAGGCTGCACCGAAACGACGTTATGCAGGTCGGCCTAATCCAGCAGCTCCCGCACCGGCTCCCGTCCCGAACGTCTGGGAGCGCAGGACTTCTTCGGAACTGGACGTGGGCCGTCTTACGCTATGCTGCGAGGCGCACAGAAGTATCCAGATAGGCAGGTCGGTCTACTACTAGTTGGGCGTCATACTCGAAACAGAGAGGCAATATGAAACTATTGCTGTCGCTGCTGGCGATGCTGATTCTGGGCGGTGAGGCATGGCCGGCGGCTGCGCAGTCTACGGGAGGCGCGGCAGCCCAGCTAGTCGGCACATGGCGACTCGTCTCTGCTACTCAGCGCATGGCTGATGGGACCGTACGGCCGGATCCGCAGACCGGACCCAGGGGTAGTGGTTACATCATGTACGGCGAGACCGGACGCATGTGCGCCGTGCTCGCGAATCCCGATCGACCGAAATGGAAATCGGAGACAGCGCCCCTCGAAGCAGAGGTGCGAGCGGCCTTCGACGGCTTGGTTGCGTACTGCGGCACCTACGAAGTCAACGAAGCCGAAGGATATGTCGTCCATCACATCGAAATAGACAGAGTGCCGAACCTTGCGGGGACTGACCGGAAGCGGTACTTCGCCCTTTCTGGAGGCCGACTTGTGCTGCGTCCTACGCCACCACTACCGGCGGGTGTGCAGGAGTGGACCGTGGAGTGGGAGCGCGTCACCAGAAAGTGAAAGAAGAAACCAGTGGTAGATCGTGACGCCCAACATCGCATGCAGCCGACGGCGCAAGCGAATCTGGCGCGCCGCGGCTGATGCGTGGCGTTCATTGTAGTCCCCCGATGTGACCGCTAAAGCCGGACACTTCGTACGCGGACGGTGAAGGTCGCGCCGCAACAAAGCAGTGTCGGTGCCAGTTAGCCTTGCGGCGTCGACGCCTTCATGCGCTTTTCCATCTCTTCGTTCGACACGTCCTCGACGTGGGTCGACATCCACCACAGGTTGCCGCACAGATCCTTTACGCAGCCGTGGCGGTCGCCGTAGAACTGCGTCTTCGGCTCCTGAACTGACGTCGCGCCGGCGGCGAGGGCCTGGCGATACGACGGATCGCAGTCGGTGAGATACGGGGTGATGGTGTGGAAGCCATCGAGCACCGGGGTAATTGCCAAGGGACTCCTTCACGGTCCGGCTGAAGCCGGACACTACGTACGTGACTGAAGCCGGACACTACGTACGTGACTGAAGCCGGACACTACGTTCGGTCTGGCTGAAGCCGGACACTACGTACGTGACTGAAGCCGGACACTACGTACGTGGCTGAAGCCGGACGCTACGTACACGTACTAGTCGAGTGCCTTGACGATGTCCTCGACCACTTTCTTGGCGTCGCCGAACACCATCATCGTCCGGTCCATGTAGAAGAGGGGATTGTCCACGCCTGCGTAGCCGGACGCCATCGAGCGCTTGTTGACGATGACGGTACGCGCCTTGTGCGCCTCGAGGATCGGCATCCCATAGATCGGGCTGCCGGACGTTTCGGCGAGCGGGTTGACGACGTCGTTGGCGCCGAGGACGAAGGCCACGTCGGTGGATCCGAAGTCACCGTTGATGTCTTCCATCTCGGACACCTGGTCGTAGGGCACCTCCGCCTCCGCCAGCAGGACGTTCATGTGACCGGGCATGCGTCCCGCGACCGGATGGATGGCGTAGCGGACGTTCACGCCCTTCGCGGTCAGTTTCTGCGCCATCTCCTTCACCGCGTGCTGCGCGCGGCCGACGGCCAGTCCGTAGCCCGGCACGATGATGACGCTGTCGGCGCTTCCGAGGAGAAACGCGACGTCCTCGGCCGAGCCGGATTTCACGGGGCGCTGTTCCGTCGATGTGGCAGTGGCGCCCTCGGCGCCGCCAAATCCGCCAAGGATGACGCTGAAGAACGACCGGTTCATCGCGCGGCACATGATGTACGAGAGGATCGCGCCCGACGACCCCACCAGCGAGCCGGCGATGATCAGCATCGTGTTGTTGAGCGAGAACCCGATGCCCGCGGCCGCCCAGCCGGAGTAGCTGTTCAGCATCGAGATCACGACCGGCATGTCCGCGCCGCCGATCGGAATGATGATGAGCACGCCAAGCAGGAAGGCGATCGCCGTCAGGGTGGAGAAAGCCGGCCACTGGTTGGAGGGCGCCGCGTCCAGGAACAGGTAGCCGGCCCCCAGCATCGCGATCGCGAGCGCCAGGTTCAGGATGTGCTGTCCCGGAAACACCACCGGTGCGCTCGAGAACAGTCGGCTGTACTTGCCGAGTCCCGCCAGCTTTCCAAACGCGATGACCGAACCCGAGAAGGTGATCGCACCGACGAACGTGCCGATGAACAGCTCGATCTTGTTGCCGGTCGGAACCGGGTACTCCACGTTGAACGCCGTCGGGTTCGTCAGCACGGCGATCGCGATGAGCACCGCGGCCAGTCCGACGAGCGAGTGCATCGCCGCCACCAGCTCGGGCATCTGCGTCATCTGCACCCGCTTGGCGATGACCACGCCAATGGTGCCGCCGACGGCCATCGCTGCCAGCGCAAGGTCGACGCGTCGCGTGATCGAGAGCGTGATGAGCACCGCGAGCGCCATCCCGATCATGCCGAGCGTGTTGCCACGTCTCGCGGTCTCGGGATGCGACAGGCCTCGCAGGGCCAGGATGAAGAGGACGCTTGCCGCCAGATACGACAAGGCGACCTGGTTGGCTGTCATCCGCGCTTCCTGGGCTCTTTCTTCTTGAACATCTGGAGCATCCGCTGGCTGACCATGAAGCCGCCAAAGGTGTTGATCGCCACCAGGCCTACCGCGATCGTGCCCAGGATCGAGCTGAGGTCATCGGTGCCCGATCCGGTCGCGAGCACGGCGCCGACGATGATGACCGAACTGATGGCGTTGGTGACGCTCATGAGCGGCGTGTGCAGCGCCGGCGTGACGTTCCAGACGACGTGATAGCCGACGATGACCGCCAGCACGAATACGGTGAGGTTGACGACGGTGTGATCGACGGTGCCGATCATGCGAGAGACGCCTCGGGTTTCCTGGCTGGCTGGCCGTCGATGCAGACGAGTGATGCCGCGATGATGTCGTCGTTGCGGTCGAGTGTCAGCTCACCCGACTTCGGATCGGCCAGAAGGTTGACGAAGCTGAGCAGGTTCCGCGAATAGAGGGCGCTGGCGTCGGCCGCCAGCAACGCAGGGAGGTTGGAGTATCCGACCAGCCGCACCCCATGCTTGGTGACGACGCAGTCGCGCTCGCTGAGCGGGCAGTTGCCGCCTTGCTCGACGGCGAGATCGACGATGACCGAACCCGGCTTCATCGCCTTGACCGTCTCCTCGCGGAGCAGCACGGGCGCCGGCCGTCCGGGGATGAGGGCGGTCGTGATGACGATGTCGGCGGCGCGGGCGCGCTCGTCGATGAGCGCCGCCTGGCGCTGGCGGTACTGCTCGCTCATCTCCCGGGCGTAGCCGCCGGCGGTTTCCGCCCGCCGGCGTTCCTCGTCGGAGACCGGTACTTCCACGAACTTGGCGCCCAGCGATTCCACCTGCTCCTTGACGGCGGGCCGCACGTCAAAGGCTTCGACGACGGCGCCGAGCCGCTTTGCGGTGGCGATCGCCTGCAGGCCCGCCACGCCCGCGCCGAGGATGAGCACGCGCGCGGCCTTGACGGTGCCTGCCGCGGTCATCAGCATCGGCATGAACCGGCCGTACTCGTTGGCCGCGAGGAGCACCGCCTTGTAGCCCGCGATGTTTGCCTGCGACGAGAGCACGTCCATCGTCTGCGCGCGGGTCGTGCGCGGAACGGCCTCCATCGCAAAGCCTGTGACACCGGTCGCCGCCAGCGCGTCGATGGCGAGGACGTCGTGCGGACTGAGGAGGCCGACGAGAATGGAGCCGCGCCGCAGCATCGGCAGTTCGGACGGTTCGGGTGCGCGTACTTTGAGGATGATTTGCGCGTGTGAGTAGACGTCGGAGGCCAGGGGCGCGATGACCGCTCCGGCCCCCGCATATTCGGTGTCCGGAATACTTGCGCCGCGGCCGGCGCCCGCCTGGACGGTCACCGTGTGCCGTCCTCCCAGGAGAAGCTTCTTGACCGTCTCCGGCGTCGCGGCGACGCGTGTCTCGCCGGGCCGGATTTCGGCGGGGATACCGATGTGCATGAGGGGATCTGGGCTTTAGGCTTTAGGCTCTGGGCTTTGGCTCTGGACCGAGAGCCTGGAGCCGAGCGCCCAAAGCCAAGAGCCTAGAGCCCAGTATATCGCTACGTCCCGCCCGCAAACGTGTTGCACGCATCGATGTTGCCCGAGTCGAGGCCGCGGCCCAGCCACCGCTGGCGATCCTCGGAGGATCCGTGGGTGAAGGATTCAGGGGCCACGCGTCCCTGCGATTGCCGCTGAAGGCGGTCGTCGCCAATGGCGGCCGCGGCGCGAAGCCCTTCTTCGGCATCTCCGGTTTCGAGCAGCCCCCGGCGAGCGGCATAGTGGCCCCATACGCCCGCGTAACAATCGGCCTGCAGTTCCAGGCGCACTGACAGGGCGTTGCCCGCGCGCTCGCTCGCGCGCTCGCGCGCCACGCTCACGTTCGACGACAGGCCGAGCAGCGTCTGCACGTGATGGCCGACTTCGTGGGCGATGACATATGCCTGGGCGAAATCACCAGGCGCGCCGAACCGAGCGTCGAGGTCGCGGAAAAACGAGAGGTCGAGGTAGACCTTGCGGTCGGCGGGACAGTAGAAGGGGCCCATCGCCGACTGTCCCACGCCGCAGGCGGACTGGGTCGCGTCGGTGAAGAGTACGAGGGTGGGAGGTTCATACGTGGATCCGCGCTGGCTGAAGATCTCGGCCCACGTCTGCTCCGTATCGGCCAGCACAACGGACACGAACTGCGCCTGCGGGTCGTCGGCGGGCACGCCGCTCGTGCCGACCGCGTCGCTCTCCGAGGACGTGCTGTTGATGAGATCGACGGGATTTGTGCCAGTTAGTGCCGAAAAGAGGAGGAGGAGCACGAGTCCTCCAATGCCGCCGCCGACCGGCAACCCGAGCCCCATTCCACGGCGATCCTCAATGTTTCCGCTGCCTGCCCGTCCCTGCCATTTCATGCGCCTGTCTCCTCGGCCTGGTCAAAATGCACGAGGGGTGCCGACCCGCCTCCGCTAAAGCTTCGGCGGGCAGGCCCGAGAACGGCTCAGATATGATCGTGCCGTGGATCTGGGCCTGAAGAACAAAGTTGCCGTCATTACCGGATCGAGCCGCGGGCTCGGGCTGGCCACGGCGAAGTCACTGGCGGCGGAAGGCTGCAAGGTGTGCCTCTCGGCGCGTACCGAGTCGCGGCTCCAGGAGGCCCTTCGTGAGGTCGCCGCGGTCGCGGCCGATGCGAGCCATGTCGCCGCGATTACGGCTGACGTGAGCCGGGCCGACGGCGTCCAGGCCCTCATCGACGGCGCCGCCTCGAAGTTCGGCGGGATCGATATCCTGGTGAACAACGTCGGCCTCGGTCGCGGCGCGGGCCTGCTCGACACCGCAGACGAGGACTGGCACGAAGCGATCGACCAGACGCTGCTGCCGGCCGTCCGCGCATCACGCCTTGCCGTGCCCCACATGCAGCGGCGCGGTGGCGGATCGATCATCATCGTCGCGTCGATCTTCGGCCGCGAGGCCGGCGGCCGCATGACCTACAACGTCGTCAAGGCCGCCGAGATCAGCCTGGCGAAGTCGCTGGCGCAGCAACTGGCGCCGTCCAACATCCGCGTCAACAGCGTCTCGCCCGGATCGATCCTCTTCGAAGGCGGGTCGTGGTGGAAGCGGCAGCAGGCGGATCCGGCCGGCATCGCCGGGTTCATCGAGCGCGAGCTCCCGTTCGGGCGATTCGGCACGGCCGACGAGGTCGGCGACGTCATCGCCTTTCTCGCGTCACCCCGTTCGAGCTGGATCAGCGGGACGTCGATTGTCGTGGACGGATGTCAGAGCCGCGCTTTCTGAGCGAAGAAGACGTAGTAGACCGGAACACCCGCCAGCACGATCGCAAACGTCACCGTCGTCCAGAGCGGATCGGCGATGAGCGCGTTGCCCACCAGGTAGATGACCGCCGCAATGAAGATCGCCGGAATGACCGGATAGCCCGGCACCTTATACGGCCGTTCGAGGTCTGGCCTCGTGCGCCGCAGCCGGTAGAGTCCGGCGATCGCCAGTCCGTAGAAGGGCCAGATCGACAGCACGAACGTATCGGCCAACTGCTCGAACGTCCTCGTCAACACGAACAGCACTCCAAGCACCATGGCCAGCAGGATCGCGACGTACGGCGTCTGGAACCGCGGATGGACCCTCGCCAGCGGCTGAAAGAACAACCGGTCGTCGGCCATCGCAAAGAAGATCCGCGGCGCCGCCAGCATGATGGCGATGAGCGCACCGAACGTCGAGATGGCGACAACGACCGACACGAGGGAGACGCCGAGCTCGCCGAACACCGCGCGCGCCGTGTCGGCGGCGATCAGCCTGGATTGCGCCACGGCCGCGATCGGATTGACGTAGAGGTACGCAACGTTGGCCGCCAGATAGATGGCGATGATGGCGATCGTGCCGGCGATGATGGCCCTCGGCAGATTCCGCTGCGGATCCTTGACCTCGCCAGCCGCAAACGAGACGTCCGCGAACCCGTCGTAGGCCCACAGCACGGAAATCAGCGCCAGGCCGAAGAGTCCGGCGTTGACGGGGGCCGCGGCTGCCGTCAGATTCGCGGTGGTGCCCGCGCCGGCGAGAAACGATCCGAGCACCAGCACCACAAGCGCGCCGAATTTGGCGATGGTCGATACGCCTGCCACCGCCGCGCCGAGCTGCACGCCGAGGATGTTGACGACAGCCGACACGATGATCGCGCCCGCGGCCACGTAGTCGGTGAGCGGTCCGTTGGCGGCGGCGTCGACGCCGAGCGAGCGGAGGAAGTACTCGCTGAAGACGGTCGCGATCGCGCCCGCCGCCGACGCACGGATGAGCACGAGCTCAGCCCAGCCGAAGAGAAACCCCGCCAGCCGGCCCCAGCTCTCTCTCAGGTAGACGTACCACCCGCCTGTCTGCGGCAGCGCCGCCGCCAGTTCAGCAACTGATAGCGCTCCGCACAGCGAAATGACTCCGCCGAGTACCCACACGGCGAGCATCAGTGTCGGGTCGGGGACACGTGTCGCGATCGAGGCTGGAGTGCGAAAGATACCTGAGCCGATCGTGACCCCGATGACGATGCCGATCGAGCTCCAGAACCCGAGGCGCCGCACGAGCTGAGCGCTATGCATCGCGAGGAGTCTAGTGCAGGCGGTACGCGTCGTGCTCTGGAATCAACGCGCGGCCTGAAGGCCACGCGCGACAGACCCTTCAGGGTGCGCGACTCAAGGAGGCGAATGTGGCGGCTGCAGGATTGACTCGGGAGCGCGTGAACGTGGGCCAGGTTGAGCGCTGGCTTTCGATGCTGGCTGGCGGCGTACTCGCGGCGTACGCCTTGAAGAGACGGGGGTTGTCAGGCGGCGCGGCTGCGCTTGCCGGAGCGGCGTCGCTCTACCGGGGTGCCACCGGTCACTGCGACGTGTACCAGGCGATGGGCGTCAACACCGCCAACCGCAAGGGCACCGGAAGGCTCGCCGACGTCGGCTCCGATACGCGCGAGCAGCTCGGCGGATCGCGCGGCATCCACGTCGAACAGGCCGTCACCGTGATGAAGCCTCTCACCGAGGTCTACCGGTTCTGGCGCAACTTCGAGAACCTTCCCAAGTTCATGCAGCATCTCGAGTCGGTGGCCGAGCGCGAAGAAGGCATCTCGCGCTGGGTGGCCAAGGGTCCAGCCGGGATGAAGGTCGAGTGGGATGCGCGGATCATCAACGAAGTCGAAGACAAGGTGATCGGCTGGCAGTCGCTCGAAGGCTCGATGATCTCGAGCGCAGGCTCGGTGAATTTCCGCGACACCGGACGCGGCACCGAAGTGCGTGTCCGCCTTCAGTACAACCCGCCCGGCGGCAAGCTCGGCGCCGCCGTCGCGTGGATGCTCGGCGAGGAGCCGACGATCCAGGTGATGGAGGATCTCCGCCGGTTCAAGCGATTGCTCGAAACAGGCGCGATTCAGCCGATCCAGGCGGAGGCGCGGCCGCCTGGCTATCGCGCCGTAGTCGGGAGTTAGCCGCTTGAACAGGGTCACCTTTCGCCTTATGATCGGTGCCCATGCTCCCCGCCAGGCGGACCGATCCGGCACACGACATCGCCCTTCAGTCGGCGCTGGATCGCCTCACGGGCGGGGTTCCCGACCGACCGGATAGCCCTGACGGCTGGGTCACGGCGGTCCGGCGCCTGGCGCCCCAATCGGCGCAGTACGCCCCTTTTCCAGTCGCGCTGGATACCCGGCTTCGGGACGTCCTGACGGCGCGGGGCGTCGAAGACCTCTACACGCACCAGGCGGCGGCCATCGAGCACGTGCTCGCGCGGCGGAACGTCGTCATCACCACCCCGACCGCGTCGGGCAAGACGCTCTGCTACAACGCGCCGGTGCTCAACGCGATCCTTCGCGACCCCTCCACGCGCGCGCTGTACCTGTTTCCGACCAAGGCGCTTGCGCAGGATCAGCTTGCCGAGCTGCACGCGCTGTCCGAGCAGCTCTCGCGACCCGACGACCTCGAGATCGGCGTGTTCACGTATGACGGTGATACGCCGCAGGATGCGCGGCGCGCGATCCGCGGGCGGGCGCACGTCGTCCTGAGCAACCCGGACATGATCCACTCCGGGATCCTTCCGCACCATCCGCGCTGGGCCAAGCTGTTCGAGAACCTGCGCTTCATCGTGATCGACGAGCTGCACGCGTATCGCGGCGTGTTTGGCAGCCACCTGACGAACGTGCTCCGTCGCCTGCGGCGCGTTTGCCAGCACTACGGGTCAGACCCCACGTTCATCTGCTCGTCGGCGACAATCGCCAACCCGCGCGAGCTCGCGGAAGCGCTCGTGGAGCGTCCGTTCGAGCTGGTGTCGGAGAGCGGCGCCCCGCGTGGAGAGAAGTTCTTTCTGTTCGTGAACCCCCCGGTCGTGAACCGGCAGCTCGGTATCCGCCGCTCCTATCTGGCTGAGACCCGGCGCGTGGCTGCGGAATTCCTCAAGCGCCGGCTGCAGATCATCGTGTTCGCGCAGAGCCGGCTGTCGACGGAAATCCTGACGACCTACCTGAAGGACGATTTCGACGGTCCGCCTGGCACGTCGGACCAGGTGCGTGGATACCGTGGCGGCTACCTGCCGCAGCGGCGCCGGGAGATCGAGAAGGGGTTGCGCGAAGGCACCGTGCGCGCCGTCGTCTCGACCAATGCGCTGGAGCTCGGCATCGATATCGGCGCGCTCGACGTCTGCGTGATGGCGGGGTATCCGGGCACGATAGCCTCGACGTGGCAGCGGGCTGGGCGCGCCGGGCGGCGCAGCGGTCGATCCGCCGCGGTGCTCGTCGCCAGCAGCGCGCCGATCGATCAATTCGTCGTGCGGAACCCCGCCTACTTCTTCGATGCGCCGCCGGAGCACGCGCTCATCAATCCCGACAACCTGCATATCCTCGTCGACCACGTGAAGTGCGCCGCCTTCGAGCTGCCGTTCACGACGTCGGAGCAGTACGGAAAGCAGAACGTGCAGGAGGTGCTCGAGGTGCTTGGGGAGAGCGGCTTCGTCCACAGGGCCGATGGCGAGGACGGTACCTGGCAGTGGACCAACGAGTCGTATCCGGCCGACGCGGTCAGCCTTCGCTCGATTTCATCGGATAACTTCGTCATCGTAGACACGACCCGCGGCGCCGACGTGATTGGCGAGACCAGCTTTACCAGCGGCCCGGCGACGCTCCACGAGAAGGCGATCTACCTCATCGAAGGAGCGCTCTACCAGGTAGACCGTCTCGACTTCGAAGGGCGCAAGGCGTACGTCACGCAGATCGACTGCGACTACTACACCGACGCCATCACCTACACCAAGGTCACGGTGCTCGATACGTTTTCATCCGCGCCGTCTTGCCGCGCCGAAGCCGCAGGCGGAGGCGGGTCACACGGTGAAGTTCACGTGTCGTCGCGGGTGGTGGGGTTCAAGAAGATCAAGTTCTATACGAACGAGAACATCGGCTCTGGCGAGCTCGATCTGCCGGAGCAGCAGATGCATACGACGGCGTATTGGCTGACGGTGCCGAAGGCGGTGATGGCCGCGCTTCCCTATGCACCAGACGACCGCCGGGACGGCGTGGTCGGCCTGTCGTTCGCCATGCACCAGGTGGCGCAGCTTCTGCTGATGTGCGATCGGCAGGACATCGGCATCTCGATGGGGTCGGGGGTTATTTCTGGAGGACAGTCCGAGGGACTGTCCTCCAGAAATGACCCCCGACCCCATTTACCCGAGGAGCCCCGCATCTTCATCTACGACAACTATCCGGGCGGAATCGGGTTCAGCGAACCACTCTTCCGGATGCATGCGGACCTGCTTGCGCGCACGCGCGAGCTGATTGCCGGCTGCGAGTGCGCCCAGGGCTGTCCGACCTGCGTGGGACCCGTAGGGAACGCAGGGCCTCTGGCCAAGCTGGCCGCGCTCCGCATCCTCGATCTCATCGTCGGCGCGGCGGTGGCGGCTTGAGCACGCTCGCCGAACGCCTCCGCGAGGTGATGCGTTCTGGGCCGGCCAAAGCCGGCCCCCACATCGATCTTGCTGGCGCTGACATCAATCAATCTGAACCAGCACTCGGCGATCGTGGGGGCCGGCTTCAGCCGGCTCTTGCAAGCTGCGCGGCGGAGACTCTCGGCGGCGAGTGGTGCGAATCGCTCGGCCACCGCTTCCTCGTCGTCGATCGCACGTACACGCCAGGCCATCGGCACGGTCGCGTCTCGGTCGCCGACAGCCTGCCGCCCTCCGACGGCGCGTGGGAGACCCTGAGTCTGCTCGCTGGCGGACCCGTACCAAGCGGCCGGCTCCTTTTTGTGGATCTCGAGACCACCGGACTGGCCGGCGGCGCGGGGACCTGTGCGTTTCTCGTCGGCTGCGGCTGGTTCGACGGCGGCGCGTTCCGCATCCGCCAGTTCTTTCTCTCGAGCTACGCCGGCGAGCGTGCACTCCTCGAGGCGGTGGCCGTGATGGCGGGGGAGGCAGGGGCGGTCGTCACCTACAACGGGAAGACCTTCGACCTTCCGCTGATCGAGACGCGGTTTCTCTTCCACCGGATGACGACGCCGTTTGCCGGCATGGCGCACATCGACATGCTGCATCCCGCGCGCCGCCTGTGGCGCAGCGATGACGAGGATCCCGAGCGCGCGCAGGGAAGCTGCCGTCTGTCGATGCTCGAAGGTACGCAGTTGGGACACGTGCGAGAGGGAGACGTGCCGGGGTTCGAAATTCCCGGGCGGTATTTCCACTACGTGCGCACCGGGGATGCGCGGCCGCTCGACGCGGTGCTCGAGCACAATCGCCTCGACATCCTCGCGCTGGCGATGCTGACGGCTCGCGCCGCGCAGATGCTCGACCAGGGGCCCGCAGCCGCGACGACCGCTCGCGAGGCGCTGGGTCTGGGACGCCTGTACGAGCGCGCCAGCCGAACGGATGACGCGCGCAGCGCATATCTGCGCGCTACGACCATGACCCCCGCCGAATCGATCGTGCGCGCCGAGGCGCTTCGGTCGTTCGCCGTGCTTGCGCGTCGCGATCGCCACTACGAGGAAGCCGCGGGTGCATGGCGCCGGCTCCTCGATCTCCGCCGGTGCCCGCCCAACCTGGCGCGCGAAGCCACCGAAGCGCTCGCCGTACATCACGAGCACCGCCTGCGCGACCTCGCCACGGCCCGTCGGTTTGCGCTCGAATCGCTTCAGTTCAACGTCAGCCGCGCGAGATCGGAAGCGGTGCGGCATCGTCTCGCCAGGCTCGAGCGCAAGCTCGGCGGCTGCCCAGAAGAGTCGTCTTTGTTCTAGCTCTGCGGTACTCCTTTCCGCACAGCCACAGACACGCGAACCGGCTAAGATCAAAACATCGACTTCAATCCCCAACGCGGTTCGGTAGGAGGACCCCTCATGCGCCGGCTTTTCATCACGTTGCTTCTCCTCGGGTGCGCGGCGGTGCTGCCGGCTCAGGAGATCCGCCTGCCGCTGAAACCGGGCTCCGTGAAGTTCGCGGTGATCGGCGACACCGGCACCGGCGACCGGAACCAGGCGACGGTCGCGAATGCGCTGACGGCGAGCCATGCGAATGTCCCGTTCGAGTTCGCGATCATGGCGGGCGACAACATCTACGGGAGCGACGGCGCCAGGGACTATACCCGGAAGTTCGAGGCGCCCTACAAGACACTCCTCTCGGCCGGCGTAAAGTTCTATGCGTCGCTCGGCAACCACGACGACCCGAACCAGCGGTTCTACAAGCCGTTCAACATGAGCGGGCAGCGCTACTACACGTTCAAGCCGTCACTGCTCGCCGGCGTCCGGTTCTTTGCGCTCGACAGCAACTACATGGACGAGAAGCAACTGCAGTGGCTCGAGAAGGAGCTGGCAGCCAGCGGCTCGGACTGGAAGATCGCGTTCTTCCACCATCCTCTGTATTCGTCCGGTGGCACCCACGGATCGGCCGACCTGCTGCGCGATCAGGTCGAACCGTTGTTCGTGAAATACGGTGTCAGCGTCGTGTTCACCGGTCACGAGCATTTCTACGAGCGCATCAAGCCGCAGAAGGGGATCGCCCACTTCATCCAGGGCGCCTCGGCGAAGCTGCGCAGAGGCGATCTCGAGAGGTCGAACCTCACGGCCAAGGGGTGGGACGAGGGGCTGTCGTACATGCTGGTGGAGATTGTCGACGACGACCTCACCTTCCAGGTGTTGTCGCCAAGAGGGGAGACGATCGACTCGGGCGTGATCCACAAGACGGACGTCAAGACGCCAGAAGGCACACGGCCGGTCACGACGCCCGCCACGACGGCGCCGCGCACAGCCGTGCCCTAAATCGCGCTACGCGGTAGCGGGCTCGGTCTTTTCCTTCTTGGGCGGCTTGGCGGCGGCCTTGGCGGCCTTGGCCTTCTTGGCGGCTGCGGCCTTGGTCGCGGCCTGGGCTGCCTTGGCGGCTTTTTCGGCGGCCTTCCGCGTCTCCGACGTCTGCAAGCCGAACTTCTTCGAGAACCGCTCCACGCGCCCCTCGGTGTCGATCAGCTTCTGGCGCCCCGTGAAGAACGGATGGCAGGCCGAGCAGATTTCGAGGTGCAGCTCGGGCTTGGTCGAGCGCGTCTTGAACGTGTTGCCACACGCGCAGCGGACCTCGACGTCCTTGTAGTCCGGGTGGATGCCTTCCTTCACAGTGAGCTCCTTCAACGGCTCTAGGCTTTGGGCTCTAGGCTCTGGGGAAACATCTATTATAACCGGCGACTGCGCCCAGGCCCCGTCCGAGAGCCTAAAAGCCCAGAGCCGAGAGCCTGCTACGTCTTCCCTGTCGCCATGGCGGCCAGGAACTCGGCGTTTGTCTTGGTTTTTCCCATCTTCGAGAGCAGCAGCTCCATCGCCTCGGAGGGGGAGAGGGGCGTCAGGACCTTCCGGAGCACCCATACGCGGTTGAGCTCCTCCTTCGGCAGCAGCAGCTCCTCCTTGCGGGTTCCGCTCTTCGTGATGTCGATCGATGGGAACACGCGGCGATCGGTCAGCTTCCGGTCGAGGTGGATTTCCGAGTTGCCGGTGCCCTTGAACTCTTCGAAGATGACCTCGTCCATGCGCGATCCCGTGTCGACGAGCGCCGTCGCGATGATCGTCAGCGAGCCGCCCTCCTCGATGTTGCGCGCCGCGCCGAAGAAGCGCTTCGGGCGCTGCAGGGCGTTGCTGTCGACGCCGCCCGACAATACCTTGCCCGACGCCGGGACGATGGTGTTGTAGGCGCGCGCGAGCCTGGTGATCGAGTCGAGCAGGATGACGACGTCCTTCTTGTGCTCGACCAGGCGCTTGGCCTTTTCGATCACCATCTCGGCCACCTGCACGTGACGCTGCGCCGGCTCGTCGAAGGTCGACGAGATGACTTCGCCGCGCACCGAGCGCTGCATGTCGGTGACTTCTTCCGGCCGCTCGTCGATGAGCAGCACGATCAGGTACACCTCGGGGTGGTTCTTGGTAATGCTGTTCGCGATGCTCTGCAGGAGCATCGTCTTGCCGGTGCGCGGCGGCGCGACGATCAGGCCTCGCTGACCCTTGCCGAGCGGGGTGAGCAGGTCCATCACGCGGCCGGAGAGGTTCTCCGAGTCGGTCTCGAGTCCGATCTTCTGCTGGGGGTAGAGCGGCGTCAGGTTCTCGAAGAAGATCTTTTCCTTGGTCTTCTCCGGTGGCTCGAAGTTGATTGCCTCGACCTTGATGAGGGCGAAGTACCGTTCGCCGTCCTTCGGCGGCCGGATGACGCCGGACACGGTGTCGCCGGTGTGCAGGTCGAACTTGCGAATCTGCGACGGCGAGACGTAGATGTCGTCGGGGCCCGGCAGGTAGTTGTAGTCGGGCGCGCGGAGGAAGCCGAACCCGTCAGGCAGTGTCTCGAGCACGCCCTCCGAGAAGATGTTGCCGCTCTTCTCGGCGCGCACGCGGAGGATCTCGAAGATCAGCTCCTGCTTGCGCATGCCCGTCGCCCCGGCGATGTCCAGCTCCTTGGCGATCTTGGTCAGCGCGGAGATGCTCATCTCCTTCATCGCCGAGAGCGAGATGCTCTGGGCCGGCGGCGCTGGCGTCGCGTTGGGGGTGGCGGGTGCGGTGGGCGCCTGCTTGCCCGCGGGCGCGTCCGCCGGCCCGTCCCCCGGCTTGCCCGCCATAGCCTCGGCGGAGGCGGGAGCCTTGGTGGAGGGGGAAGCCTTGGCGGAGGCGGGAGCCTCGGCGGCGGCGGTGGGTGTTGCGGTGGCGGCGGCTACGCCGCCGTTCGGCTTGGCAGTCGGGCGATCAGCTTCCACAGTTCTTCCAGTCCTTGGCCATTCTGCGCGGAGACGAGCAGAACGGGCGTCTCAAACAACGATTCCATCTCACGGGCATGTCGCAGGCGTTCGGCCTGCGTCAACTTATCTACCTTGGTGCCGATTATTCCGCTTGGGCACGGCTGCGATCTCAGCCATTCCCACGTGATCCGATCCGATTCGAGGCCCGGATGCCGCGAATCGACCAGAAGGAGCACGGCGATCTCCTTCTCGCTGGCCCGGGCGAAATACGCGCCGGCCAGGCGGTTGAATTCCTGCGCCGCGGAGTCGCCCCCACGCGCATATCCATACCCCGGCAAATCCACCAGGTAACACGCCGGCGCCGACCCTCGCTGTGCGCGGTAGAAGTTGGCGAGGCGGGTCTTGCCTGGGGCGGCACTCGTGCGGGCCACAGGCTTCCGCACCAGCGCGTTGATCAGGCTCGATTTGCCCACATTGGACCGGCCCACTAGGGCGACTTCGGGGATCCGGTCACGGGGAAAGTCACCGGCGCCGGCGGCGCTGGTGACGAACTCGGCTGCTATGTTCAAGCTGCAACGTGGCGCGAACCTTGTCAGGTCCGCGCGGCGAGCCTCGCAAGGCTCGCCCCACTCCTTCTCTAATGCGTCCGCGTGTCTCCCGCGTCGGCGACCTCCGCGACGACAGGCGCCACGGGGAGGCGCGCTGGCAGCGGATCGACCAGCGCAATCTTCAACACCTCGTCCATCGTCGATACCAGGTGCATGGACATGGTATCGAGGACGTTCTTCGGGATGTCGGCGAGGTCCTTTTCATTGTCGCGCGGAAGGATGATGTTGGTCACCCCCGCGCGGTGCGCCGCCAGGACCTTTTCCTTGATGCCGCCAATCGGCAGCACCTTGCCGCGAAGCGTAATTTCACCGGTCATCGCCACGTCGCGGCGCGTTGGGATCTTCGTGAGCGCCGACACCAGCGTCGTGGCCATCGTGATGCCCGCCGACGGACCGTCCTTCGGGATGGCGCCTTCGGGCACGTGCACGTGGATGTCCAGCTTCGAGTGGAAGTCCTCGGCGAGTCCCAGTTCACTGGCCTTCGAGCGCACGTAGCTCAGAGCGGCCTGCGCCGACTCCTGCATCACGTCGCCGAGCTTGCCGGTGAGCGTCAGCTTGCCCTTGCCGGGCATGAGCGTCGCCTCGGTGGTGAGCAACTCGCCGCCGACTTCCGTCCATGCCAGGCCGGTCGCGATGCCGACCTCGTTCTGCTCCTCGGCCATGCTCGGCCGGAAGCGAGGCACGCCAAGATGCTCCGTCACCCTCTCGGCCGTGATCTCTTCCTTGAACGTCTTGCCCTGCTGGACAACCTTGCGGGCGATCTTGCGGCAGATCGACGAGATCTCGCGTTCGAGATTGCGGACGCCCGCTTCGCGCGTGTAGCGCTGGATGATGGTCTGGAGCGCATCATCGTGGATGACGATGTTCTCGGCCGTGAGGCCGGCGCCTTCGACCGCCTTCGGGGCGAGGAAGCGCTTGGCGATCTCGATCTTCTCCTGCTCGGTGTAGCCCGCAAGCTGCAGCACCTCCATGCGGTCGCGCAGCGCCTGCGGGATCGTGTGAAGGACGTTGGCCGTGCAGATGAACATGACGTGCGAGAGGTCGTACTCGA
>CANIBQ010000087.1 GCA_947465645.1 Acidobacteriota bacterium
CCTCGACGATCGCCCTGAGCGCGTCCGGCTGCGAGCGTCGCCCGGCCGAATACTGGATCACCGAGACGTCTGCGAACTGCCGCAGCAGGTCGACGCTCGCCTGATGCACCTCGATCGCCTTGCGGTTGACGTACAAGGCGGCGTACGCCTGCTTGACGTGATCGACGACATCGCGCCCCTGCACCGCGATGTCGTTCGAGGCAATCTCGGCGTCCTTGTCGGCGACCTTCGCACGAAGGTCGCGTTTGCCGCGACCAGGCAGCTCCTGGTTCAGCGCGAACATGTAGGAATAGGTGTTGAGTGGGTTCACGGTGTTGATCGGCCACTGCCAGACCTGCGCTTCGAGGGTGGGCGGCACCAGAAACCGCTCTCGTGCCGAGCCGAGCCGGGCCGTTTCGAACTGCCGCCGCAGCACCAGGAGTGTGGGGTTGGCGGCCATCGCCTCTTCGATCGCCGCACGCACGCTCAGCGTCGCCTGCCCGCTGCGAATCGAGAGAGGCACCTGCGCGAACGCGGCGATTGGAAGCGTCAGAAGGATGAGAACGTAGAGATACAACACGGATCACCTCTGAAGCGATCGCGTACATGCGACCGCAACGGAAAAGAGTTTCCCTGGAGAGAGGTGCCTTAGAGGCGGAAGGCGGAGTCGAACAGGTAGATGGGTACACCCCTGGACGGAGGCCAGAGGCGGGCCGACGGTGGCGTGTCATCGCGGCTGATGGTCAGCACGATCGGCTCGGAGAGGGGAAGCACGACGAAGGACGTGACCGGGGCGAGCGGCGCGACCGCGCGTGCGGCCGCCCGAAGTTTCCTCAACTGCGGACCCTGCCCCTCGCAGCAATCAGGGGCCACCGAGCCGCACTCGTGAGCCAGCCAGGCACAACACGCCATCTGCGCGGCCGCGCGCTCCAGTCCCATCACCGATGTGACCGCGAAGAGCGCGATGAGGACCAGTGACAGTCCGGCGCGCACGAATCGGCGGTGGGGTCGCATTGCAGGCTCATTCTCTTGTGAGCCGGGAGGCGTGTCAAACCGTCCGTACCTGAAGGGTTTCTGAAGCAATTGTCAGAGGAACGCGCGATTTGTGAATGGTATGCTCCCGGCATGCCGATGAATCGACCTCTCCTTTCGACCGCCCTGTTCATCGCTGCGACGATCGTCACCGCGGCGTGCGGGGGAAGTGAGCCCGGCGGCGGCGCCAGCAACACCCCCGCGGCGGCGCCCCCGGCTTGGACCGTGACCGTCACGCCAGCCACCGGCCCGGCGGGCGCCAACAGCAGCCTGCCGCAGCTCACCTCGTCGGACCGCGGCGTGATTCTCAGCTGGATCGAGCAGAGCGGCCAGTCGACCTCGACGCTGAGGTTCGCCGAGCGCACCGCGGCGGGATGGTCCGCGCCGATGACCATCTCGTCGGCCGACAACTGGTTTCTGAGCTACGCCGATCCGCCCAACGTGCTGCGTCGGCCCGATGGCACGCTGGTCGCCAACTGGCAGGTGTCGACCAATCCCCTGCTCGAAGGGTCGGACCTGAACATCACCTACTCGAAGGACAACGGCAAGACCTGGGCGAGGCCGTTCCTCCCGCATCACGACGGCACCAAGGGACAGCACGCCTTCCCCTCGTTCTTCAATCTGCCGGACAACGGGCTCGGGGTGATATGGGTCGACGCGCGCGCGCAGGCGGCCAACCCCGAAGACCTGGACGCGTCGTACAGCGTCCGTTACGCGGCGTTCGATTCGGCGTGGAAACGGACCGCCGAGGGCGAGATCGATCCGAGGACGTGTGAATGCTGCTCGACGAGCGCCGCCGTGACCTCCGACGGCGTGATCGCTGCCTTCCGCGACCGCGTCGGCACCGACACGGAAGTTCGCGACATCGCGGTGTCTCGGTTCGAGAACGGCACGTGGACCGCCCCCGCGATCGTGCACAACGACAATTTCGAGACCTATTCCTGTCCGGTCAACGGGCCGATGGTCAGCGCCCGCGATCGGCAGGCGGTCGTCGCGTGGTTCACGGTGAAGGACAAGGTGGGACAGGCATGGGCCGCGTTCACCAACGACGCCGGCCGCACCTGGGGCATGCCGATCCGGATCGATGATGCCGGATCGCTCGGCCGCGTGGACGTGGAGCTGCTGGCCGATGGATCGGCCGCGGCGACCTGGGTGGAATTTGCCGACAAGCGCGGGCAGTTCCGTCTGCGCCGCATCGAGCCATCGGGGATGAAGTCGGCGCCGATCAACGTCGCCGGCGTCGAAGGCAGCAGCTCCAGCGGCTTTCCGCGCATGGCGGTCCAGGGCAACGAGCTGGTGTTCGCCTGGACCGAGAGTGGGGTGAAGGCCGACAACTCCACCACATTCCAGGTGCACACCGCGACGGCGTCGCTGCCCACCAGATAAAAAAAGGGCGGGTCCGTGGACCCGCCCTTTCTGAACGTTCGCGGAGACCTTCAGGCCTCCGGAGCTCTAATCGACGACTTCGCCGGGCTTGGCACCCCAACCGAATCCGTCCTTCGGACGGCGGAGGCTGACCATCCGAATGCGATGGTCCGCGGGATTGCGTCCCGGTGATCCGCTGATGACGACGACGTCGCCAGGCTTCAGGGTTTCCCTGGTGACACCCTGACCGCCAAGCTGTCCGGCGCCGCCCCATTCGATCGCGTAGCGCACGTTCTGGCCATCCCTGCCCTTCACCATGACGTGCACGAAGGAGTGCGGATTGCGGAACAGGAACTGCACCAGCTCGCCTTCAACGGTGACGGTCTGGTCTTCGAGGTAGGTGGCCGCGAAAGAGTGATGGGCGTACGCTGCGGTACCCAGCGCACATGATCCGGCGACAAGCAGAACAACCAGAAGACGCTTCATACGGTCCCTCCCTACAGCCCCAGCCGATCCCAGAAATTCTGAGAAATATTACCCGAATCGAGGTCGGGCCAAGCCTGAAGACTCTCTGAAGTTTTTTTCAGAATTGCCAGGTGCCACTAGTGACGCGTACACGCATGAGAACTCGCGTATTACATGGGTCATCGGGCCCGTGCCAAAAGCTCGTCTGCCGTTACGAATCGCGGCTCGATGTCCACCGGCACGTCCTTCAGGCGGTCGAGGACGACCTGCACCGGCGGACGTACGATCGCCAGCTTCTCGATCATCTGCACCGCGTCGCCATACCCGCCCACCGCCTGCATCGTCAGGATGTCGCGCGTGAGGTTGACGACGTTGTCCTTGATCTTCGACGGATCGATCGCGAACGTGCCGTCGGCGTTCACGGTGACGCCGCCGTTGTCGAGGAAATAGTTCAACTGGATCGCCACGCCGCGGCCGTGCGCCTCGTTGATCCCGAACCGGATCGATCGGAACATCGACGCCAGGTACGTCGTGTACATCGTCTGCTCGTACCGTTTCCCGAGCTGGCCCTTGTCGACGAGGAACTGCAGGGCGAACAGCCCAGAGATGTCGGCCTTGGCCTCCTCGATGGCGCTGTAGGTGTCCTTGAATTCCTGGCGAACGGTGGTCGCGCGGCCGTCGACGGTGATGTTGTGCGGCCCGAGACCGTGCATCAGCTCGTGCATCAGGATGTGGGTGAAGAACGCATCGAAGGCGACGTTCGCCTGATCGGCCGCCGTGAGCGCCACCTTCGAAATCGGCTGGAGGACCATCGTGAACTTGGCCTCCTGGTTGTTCTTCAGCATCACACGCTTGCTGCCCTTCTCGGCGACGACGCGCTCGTCGTTGGGCAGGTTGAAGGCGGCGGTCTGCACGCCGCGATTGGCGTCACCCGACGAGAACACCGTGTTGACGACGCGGATGGGCGCCAGCGCCCCGAGCCTGGGGTTGCGGAACTTCGGGTCGATCGGCAGGTTGTCCTCGATGCCCTGCAACTCGGCGCCGAAGCGGGCCAGCTTGTTCGACTCCACCTCGTCGCGTACGGTGATGAACGCCTCGAACGCGGCCTTGTAGTTGAACCACTCGTCCTCGTACACCTCGTACGGTCCGATGGTCGGCTCGAGGCTCGCGTCGAGCTCCATCCAGGCGACATCGCTGGCGTAGTAGTCGTTGCTGATCAGGGCGTCCGCGCGCTTCTCGAGGAAGGCCCTGAGCGTCGGCTGCTGCGTGAGCGCCGCGGCCTCGCGCAGGAGCGACGCCACGTGGGCGACTTCGCCCTGGTACTCGACGCTGTACGGCACCGCGAGGAACGTGCCGTCGGGCCCGCGCCGAATCGTCGTGAAGAAGCCGGTCGCGCGCGCGCGCTCCGCCGGCGACAACGTCTTCAGCCAGGCCTCGACCTCCGGCTTGGTCGCGCCCGCCGGATAGAAGTTTCCCTGCGGCGGCTTGGGCGGCGCGCCCTCCACGAACGTCTCGTTCTCGTCGAGCCGCGACCACGGTCCCTTGTTGAGGAGGAAGTAGTGCAGGCGCGCGCGCCCGACGTCAGACGTGTCGCGCAGCAGGTCGAGCAGCATCGTTTCGTTGCCCTCCCACACCTGCCGAAGGTAGAGCGCGTCGAACACCTTGGCTGCTTCGATCAGCTTGGCGAGCGCCTGCCGCTCGTTCGGCGGCAGCGTCGAGATGTCGGCGGTGAGGTCAACCGGTGCGAAGCGCGCGGTCATGGTCGTCAGCTTTTGCAGCATGGGATCACTTTGAGAGGCCGAGGGCGGAGCGGGTTGCGGCGAGCGGCACCCGGCGCCAAGTGCGAGGGCGAGAACCACGCACGCTTTTTTCATCAGTGCACCCCCGAGCTTGTCTGCAGCGCGGCGGGGTCGGCGCCGAGCCGCCGGATGGCGGCCTCCCACATCTGCTCGGGCTCGACGCCGAAGATCAACGCCGGATCGACGTCCAGGGTCAGCCACCCCGACGCCGCGATTTCCTTGTCGAGCTGCCCCGGTCCCCACCCCGCGTAGCCAATCATCACGCGTGCGCGAGGCGTGGGCGGCGCCTGCAGCACCTGCAGCGTCAGCTCTTTCGAGGCAGACAACAGCACGCCCGGACAGACTTCCCGCTGCTCGTCGTCGGGCCCCTGTGCCTCGGACATCAGCACCCAGGTGCGCTGCGGCTCCACAGGTCCGCCAAGCCAGAGACGGAGCTCCGGGTCGACGCGTACCGGGGGATCGGTCTTGATCATCGTCCAGGCAGGCTCGTCCATCTGGCGGTTGACGACCAGCCCGAATGCACCCTTGTCGGTGTAATCGCACAGCAGCACGACCGTTTGCGCGAAATTCGGATCGGCCATCTGCGGCATCGAGAGAAGAAGGATTGGAGCGGTACCGGAGGCCATTGGTTCAATCTTACCCCCGACGCCGCGACCACTCGACGTGCTGTTGCACCATCGGATCCCTCGCGGAGGGCCGGCCGGTGCTCGATTCCTCGAGCGCCGCGCGCGCATCGGCGTCGCCGCTGTTGCCGATGGCCACCGCCAGGTTGCGGCGCAGGCCGGTCAGCTTCGCGCGGGTCATCGGTCCGCCCTTGATGAGCGCGCGGAGGTCGGCGTCAGGCGTCCGCCACAGGTCGGCGAGGCGCGGCGCGCGGAGTCCGGGGCGGGGCTGCCACGCGGTATCACCGGATTGCGGGGGTACGTCGTTATAGGGACACACGTCCTGGCAGATGTCGCAGCCGTAGACATGCGTGCCGAGCGCGACGCGATGTTCGTCGGGTATGCCCGCCTTGAGCTCGATCGTGAGGTACGAGAGGCAGCGCGTCGAATCGAGTACGCCGGGTTCGACCAGCGCGCCCGTGGGACACGCGTCGAGGCATCGTGTGCAGGAGCCGCACTGCTCCAACCCCTGCGTATCCGGATCGAGTGGCAGCGTGCAGATGATTTCCGAGAGAAACAGCCAGGACCCGAGCTCAGGGTTGATCAGGCAGGTATTCTTGCCAATCCATCCAAGTCCCGCGTATTGCGCATAGACGCGCTCCTGCACCGGACCGGTATCGACGTACGCGCAGGCGGCGAACGGCTCGGACGACTCGGTCCGCATCCAGGCGAGCAACGCGTCGAGCCGCGTCTTGAGGACGTCGTGATAGTCGTCGCCCCACGCGTATCTCGAGATCTTCGCGACCTGAGTCCCGTCGACGCCAGAAACCTGAGTCCCCTCGTCAATGGGGTCTGACCCCACGGTGTTGTACAGAGTACCTGTGACGATGACGCTGCGGGCGCCGGGGACAACGGCGCGGACGTCGGCACGAAGGTCGGCGGAGCGGGGGATCCACTCCATCTCGCCCGCGTAGCCCCGCTCGATCCACGTCCGTAAGAACGAAAGCTCGGGAAAGTTCTCTGCGGGAGCGATTCCGCACAGATCAAACCCGAGCTCGGTGGCCTTCCGCTTGATTGCGTCGGATGTAATCAAGCCCTCGCGACGAGCTGCCGCACGACGTACGGGAGGATGCCGCCGTGGCGGAAGGCCACGAGCTCCTCCGGGGTGTCGATGCGGGCCGTCGCCATGAACTCCCGCGACTTGCCCTTCGCGTCGGTGACGCTCACGCGCACGTCACCGCGCGGCGCGAGGCCGGCGGCCACGCCCAGCAGGTTGAACTCCTCGGCGCCGGTCAGCTTCAGCGACGCGGCATTCTCGCCCGCCTTGAACTCCAGCGGCAGCACGCCCATGTTGACCAGGTTGCTCCGGTGGATGCGCTCGAACGACTCGGCGATGACGACCTTGACGCCGAGGAGCTGCGTGCCCTTTGCGGCCCAGTCGCGCGACGAGCCCGATCCGTACTCCTTGCCGGCAATGACCATCAGTGGAACGCCCGCCGCGCGGTACTTCTCCGACGCGTCGTAAATCGACATCAGCTCGCCGCCGGGCTGATACAGCGTCCATCCGCCCTCGGTGCCTGGCGCAAGCTGGTTGCGCAGCCGCGTGTTGGCGAACGTGCCGCGCACCATCACTTCGTGATTGCCGCGCCTGGCGCCGTACGAGTTGAAGTCGCTCGGATTCACGCCCTTGGCAATCAGGTACGTCCCCGCCGGAGTGTCGGCCTTGATCGATCCCGCTGGCGAAATGTGGTCGGTCGTGACGCTGTCGCCGAGCAACGCAAGCACGCGCGCCTGCCTGATATCGGCCGGCGTCGGCATCGTCATCGTCATGCCTTCGAGAAACGTCGGCTTGCGGATGTAGGTGGACTCTTCGTCCCAGTCAAACCGGTTGCCTTCAGGTACCTGCAGTTGCTGCCACCGCTCGTCGCCTGCGAAAACGTTTGCGTAGCTCTTGCGGAACATCTTCGATGTCACCGCGCGAAGCATCGTCTCCTGCAGTTCCTGCTCGGTTGGCCAGATGTCCTTCAGGTAGACGGGATTGCCCGCGGTGTCTACGCCCAGCGGTTCGGTCGTCAGATCCTTCGTGATCCAGCCGGCGATCGCGTAGGCGACCACGAGTGGCGGTGACGCCAGATAGTTGGCGCGGACGTCCTGCTGGATGCGCCCCTCGAAGTTGCGGTTGCCGCTGAGCACCGAGCAGACGACCAGACTCTTGTCACGAATGACGGCTGAGACTTCATCAGGGAGCGGACCGCTGTTGCCGATGCACGTCGTGCATCCGTAGCCCACGAGGTTGAAGCCGAGTGCATCGAGATACGTATCGAGCCCAGCGGCTGCGAGGTACTCGGTCACGACCTTCGACCCCGGCGCCAGGCTGCTCTTCACCCAGGGCTTGCGCGTCAGCCCCTTCTCGACCGCCTTCTTCGCCACCAGGCCCGCGCCGATCATGACGCTGGGATTCGAGGTGTTCGTGCAACTGGTGATCGCGGCGATCACCACCGCGCCGTGATCGAGCTCGTCGAGCGCCGGATCGAGGACGGCCACACCTGACTGCGCCACGGCACCGGTGCTCATCGCCAGACCCTGCCGCGCGCCGCCCGCGTCGGCCGGCTTGGTCGCCGCCTTCGGCGGCAACTGCATCGTCGGAAGCGCCGTCTGGAACGCGGCCTTCGCCTTGTGCAGGCCCACGCGATCCTGCGGCCGCTTGGGGCCGGCAAGGCTGGGTTCGACCGTCGACAGATTGATTTCGATGGTCTGGGAGTAGACCGCTTCGGGGCTGTCGTTGGTGCGGAACAGGCCCTGCGCGCGGGCGTACTGTTCGACCAGCTCGATGCTCGACTCCTCACGTCCGGTCAGCCTGAGGTAGTCGAGCGTCATCTCGTCGATCGGGAAGATCGCCACCGTGGCGCCGTACTCGGGGCACATATTGCCGAGCGTCGCGCGATCGGCAATCGTCAGGTGCCGCAGCCCTTCGCCGAAGAACTCGACGAACATGCCGACCACGCCCTGCTTGCGGAGGATCTCGGTGACGGTCAGCACCAGGTCGGTGGCGGTGGCGCCTTGCGGCAGCGTGCCGGTCAGCCTCACACCGAGCACCTGCGGGATCAGCATCGAGGACGGCTGACCGAGCATGGCAGCCTCGGCCTCGATGCCACCCACGCCCCAACCCACCACCCCGAGCCCGTTCACCATCGTCGTGTGCGAGTCGGTGCCGACCAGCGTATCGGGGTAGGCAACCGTCTGCCCGTCGACGGTGGTCGAGAACACCACGCGGGCCAGATATTCCAGGTTCACCTGGTGGACGATGCCGGTGTCTGGCGGTACGACCGCGAAGTTGCGGAACGCCGTCTGGCCCCAGCGGAGAAAGGCGTAGCGCTCGCGGTTGCGCGAGAACTCGAGCTCCGCATTGAGCGCGAACGCATCCGCGCGGCCGTAGTAGTCGACCTGCACCGAGTGGTCGATCACGAGTTCAACGGGCTGGAGCGGGTTGACGCGGTCGGGATTTCCGCCGAGCGAGACGATGGCGTCGCGCATCGCGGCCAGGTCTACCACGCACGGCACGCCCGTGAAGTCCTGCAGCAGGACGCGCGCGGGCATGAACGAGATTTCCTGCTGGATGTTGGCGGTCGCGTTCCAACCTGCCAGCGCGCGGATGTCGTCGGCCTTGACGAAGGCGTTGTCCTCGCGCCGCAGCAGGTTCTCGAGCAGGATCTTCATCGAGTACGGCAGGCGCGACACGCCCGGGAATCCGGCCTTCTCGAGCGCAGGCAGACTGTAGATCTGCACCGGCTTTCCACCGACCTGGATCTCTGTACGGGTACCAAAACTGTTCAATGTAGGCATCTCAACTCAAATTCTATCCGACGGGACACCGAACGGATCGTTCGGACCGTTCGGACCGTTCGGACCGTTCGAATCGTTCCGTCCTGCCCGTTCCGTTCAGTTCAGTGAATCCAGGAATTCACCCACGACGACGGCGGGGTCGCGGCGCTGGCCGTCTACGGCGTAGTTCATGCGCCGCATCTCGGCGGCGCTCACTCGGCCGGCGAGGCGGGCGAGGGCGGTGCCGATTTCCGGGTGGCGCAGCAATGTCGCGGAATGGACGATCGGGACGGCGTCGTAGGGCGGAAAGTAGTGCTGGTCGTCGTCCAGTGCCGACAACTCGAGGGCTTCGATCAGTCCCGCCGTGGCGTCGCCGGCGACGACATCGACCTGGCCGTCGGCGAGCGCGCGATAGATCAACGACAGGTCCATGACCCGCGGCGGCTCGCTGAAGCGCAGTCCATACGTCGCGGCCAGCCCGGTGAAACCGTCCGCACGCTCGAGAAACTCGTAGCCGAACGCGGCGCGCCAGCCGGGCGCATGCGCCGCCAACTGCGAGAGCCGATCGAGCCCGCGCGCCCGGGCGTCGTCGCCGCGGACGAGAATCGCGAACGTATTGTTGAAGCCGAGCGGACCGAGCATGCTGCGCCCGGTGCCGGCGTAGAGCGTCCGAATCTCGTCGAGCACGGCCTTCGGATCGCGGATAATCGGCCGCTTGAAGACGGCGGTCAGCGCCGTGCCGCTGTACTCCACGTACAGATCGATGTCGCCGGTCTGGATGGCGCGGTCGCAGATGAACGTGCCCCCGAGGTTCAGCCGCCGATCCACAGGCAGGCCCGCGTACCGCTCGATCGCCTGGGCGGTCAGCTCACCGAGAATGACCTGCTCGGTGAAGTTCTTCGAGCCGACGGTGATGCGTTCGTCCTTCGGATAGGCGGTGAGGGCCACGCCTGCGCCGAAGGCGAGGAGCACGACGCCGACGGCGACCCTCGATGCCCTCTGGCCCCGGCTTCGCGACGACCACGCCCGCTCGAGCATGAGCAGGATGGCGTCAACCATCAGGGCGAGCGCCGCGACCGGAACGGCGCCAGCCAGGATCACCGTCGCATCCACCATCGACAGGCCCCGGTAGATGTACTCGCCCAGCCCCCCCGCGCCGATCGCCGCGGCGATCGTCACCGTGCCCACGCCGATGACGGCGGCGACGCGGATGCCGGCGATGATGCTCGGCAGCGCGAGCGGGAGCTCGACCTGCACCAGCCTCTGGCGGGAAGTCATCCCCATGGCGTCGGCCGCTTCGAGGATGTCCGGGTCGATCGATCGCAGCCCCGCCGAGGTCGTGCGGATGATCGGCAGCAGCGCGTAGAGGATCAGCGCCGCGAGTGCCGTGCGCGCACCGATGCCCCCGACAAACGGCAGCGGCAGCAGAAACCCGAACAGCGCGAGGCTCGGAATCGTCTGGATGATGCTGGCCGCGACCGAGAGCGGACCGCCGATCCGCGGCCGCCTGGCCGCCGCGATGCCAATGGGCACGCCAACCGCGACGGCGACCATCGTCGAGATGAGCACCAGCGTGATGTGCTGCCCGATGAGCCGCCACAATTCCGCTGCGTGTGATTGCCAGAATTCGAGAAGGGGCATCATGCGGAGGCAGCGAGTAGCAGACGCACCGCGGGTTCGGTGGAGGCTTCGAGGTCGGCTCGCGTGCCGCAGGCGACGAACCGACCGTGATCCAGTACGCCGATCCGATCCGCCAGCGCGAAGGCCTCGCGCATGTCGTGGGTGACGAGCACCACGGTTTTGCGCACGCGCTCCTGGATGCGGCGACACTCCACGTGCAGCTCGGCTCGCGTCACGGCGTCGAGCGATCCGAACGGCTCGTCCATCAGCACAATCGGAGGATCGGCGGCGAGCGCGCGCGCGACGCCGACACGCTGCCGCTGCCCGCCGGATAGCTGATCGGGCCACCGCGAGGCAAATTCCGCGGGCGGGAGCCCGACGAGCTCGAGCAGCTCGTGCGTGCGTGCGGTCACACGCTCAGCAGCCCACCCCTCGAGCGTCGGCACGAGGCCGACGTTGCGGCCGACACTCATATGAGGAAACAGTCCGACTTCCTGCAGCACGTATCCCGTGCGCCGGCGAAGCGTGGTCGAATCCCACGCTCGAGTATCGCGACCCTCCACGCGCACCGAACCGTCGCGCGGTTCGAGCATCCGGTTGATCAGTTTGAGAACCGTACTCTTCCCGGCGCCGCTGCGGCCAACGAGCGCGAGCGTCTCTCCCGCCTCGACGCGGAAACTCACGTCGCGCAGCACCTCGCGATCGCCCCGGCTGGCATGCACGCGAACGAACTCAATCACCGGCGCGACTGTATCGCACGCGGCGTTCACTTTGCCAATGGAGCCGGAGGTCGATCTGACAGGCCGACTAGAACGCTTTGCATATGTACGGAGTGTCCGCCTTCAGGCGGACCGCGTGAGTCCGGCTGAAGCCGGACACTACGTTCTGATGGAAAACCGTTAGAACGCGAGGAAGAAGCTGCCCGAGGCTGCGCCGTGCGGCCTCGGGGGGCCATCGAACGAGATTCCCGACCCGAGCACATACACGCGTGCGTCGGCCCGTAGGCCGGCGGCCCTGACGAATCCGCGGTTGCGGGCGAGCAGCCGGTGCCTCACTCCCCCGCCCAGGTGATAGAAATGCCCCTCTTCGATGACCGTGAGCCCCTCATGCAACTGCCGGAGATAGCCGGCGCCGCCGGCGAGAAACGGCACCGTCCGGTTGCCGACGCGCATCTCGTCGAGCGCGACGCGCACGGTAGCCTCGACGAGATACTGATCGATCCGCTCGACGACCGTCAGCGGCGGCGCGCCCTCCGCGTCCGCACTCACTGACGTCCGGATCTGCGGACGGCTGAAGACGACGCCGCCTTCGACCGCGAATCGGCGATTGAGCGCCACGCCTACCCGGGCGTGCAGGCTCCGTTCGGTCAAGACTCGGCTGGCTGTGCTGAACAAGCGGGACGGCTGCGCCGTCGTCGCATTCGCCCGCAGGTTGGCGTCCGCGGATCCCAGCGAGGCACCACCGAGGATGCCGCCGCCGAGCTCGACTTCCGGGCGATGGATCGCCGGATCGGTTTGAGCGTGGGCGGGAGCGGCAAGCATCAGGAACAGCATCGCGGACCGTAAAGGTCCGCGCCGCATCGAGAGAGGTTGATGCGGCATCGAGACAGGGTCATACCGCACGGGAACAGAGAACCGCGTCACTTGGGCCGGACCGTGACCGTAAACCGCTCGCCGACGCCGCCGGCCGGCGCGACGAACAGCCGTTCATGGAACGTCACCAGGAAATTGAGATCGATCGGATCGCGGCTGCCGAAAAAACTTGCAGTATCCCCGTCATCGAGCGGTTCGACGCGGATCACGTGCGGTCCCGGCGTCAACCCCGCGATCTGGAACTCGCCGTCGCGATTGAGCGAGAAGCCTCCGATCAGCGAGCCGGTCCTGGGATTGAATGCCACCACGTGCGCGCCGAGCACGCCGGCGCCGTTCGCGAGCACCCTTCCCCGCGCCACCCCGGTCTGCTGCCGGAAGGATCCGTCCGGATAGAGATCCGACACGCCCGCGATGTCGTCTGGCTGCAGTTCACGATCGAGCGTCACGCCCCGCCCGAACGAGATCGGGAACATGACGGCGCCTGTGGACAACACCCGCCGTCCTCCGTCGGGGCGCACCTCGGTCTCGCCGATGGCTGAGTGGCCGAGGCCGATGAAGTGGCCGATCTCGTGCGTCGCCACCGACTGCAGATCGAACCGGGTGGCGTCGCCGGACGGCGCGGTGGACCACGGAAAGGCCGAGTTGAAGAACACGTCAGACTCGACAATCTCGCCCGTCAGCGTGTCGACGACGAAGCCTGTCGCTCCGAGCACGCGCTCGAGATCCGGCTCGTTCTGAAAACCGAGCACGGGCATGTTGTCGTCGTCGAACGGTTCGGCACTCGTGAACCCGACGAACTGAAAGGCAATCGAGGCGGTGGGCACCGACTCCCACGTCGTGAACGCGCGCGCAATGGCCGCGTGGAACTCCGGCGCAGACACGCCGGGCACACCGCGGTCGGTGGCAAACCAGCGCACGGGCGTGCGCTGCCACGTGAAGCTGGTGGACTGACCGCCCACGTTGATCGTGAACTTGAGGTACGCGTCCGCCCGGCAGGGTACCAGCAGCAGCGCAACGAGCGCGATCGACAGTGCTTTCGTCCTGGGGGCTATCATCTCGCGCGCTCGAGCACGCCGCGCACTTCGCGTGCGAACGCCGCAATCGGCATCGGCTGCCGGACCGGGTCGCCGCGCACCACGCGCTCGGCGGCGACGCCGCGGGCCATCACCGCCGGCGGCGTCACGATCGCCTGCGCGTTCGCGTCGCGTACGACGCGGTAGACACCCTGGCTCAGGCCAAACAGCGTCGGAATCGCGGGGGCATGCGCCTGGAGGAAGACGACAACCTCATCCCCTTCTTCGAACTCTGGCGCGCCGACCACGACGCGGCGATAGCGCCCGACCTGCCCGTTGGGAACACGAAACAAGACCGTGCGCGACGGCGTCCCCTTGAGCGTGTCGATCACCGACAGCGTGACGACGCTCTCGATCGTGCGCCGAGGCCCGCTCGTAAACGACCTGACGCCAGCGACGCGGCCGTGCACGATCATCGGTGACTCCGTGACGACCGTCGTGAAATCAGCCGGAAGGAGAACGGTGGCAGAAGCCACAGTCGCCAGGACGGTCACATGCACGATAGCGAAGGCCACCAGCAGCCACGGGCCACCCGGCTTCGCCTTCGGCTTCGTCGCGGTAAACCGGAGACACGGCGACCCAGAGCACAACATTTCCCGGTGCCTCGGTGTCTCGGTGTCCCGTTTCGGTGTGCGGCGTTGCGATTGATGCATGAACTCTGCGTTATGCAGACTTCGGACCGCTTCGAGCGACAGCGAGGATGGCGTCGGCGGCGCGTCCGCTGGCGCCGGGCGTGCCGAGCTTCTCGCGCACGCGCCGCAACGCTTCGCGCGTGCGCGCGTGACGCTCCCGATCGCTCAGAAACAGCACCGTCTCTTCGGCCACGCGCTCAGCCGTGAAATTCGACTGGATCAGCTCAGGCACGACGTGGCGCCCCGCCACCAGGTTCGGCATCGCGTAGGTGTCGACGTTGACGAAGGGTTTGCCCAACCGGTACGTCAGCGGAGAGAGCTTGTAGACGACGACCATGGGGCGCTCGTGCAGCGCCGCCTGCACCGTCGCGGTGCCCGACGCGGTGATGACCACGTCGCACGACGCCAGCACGTCGTCGGTCCGATCGTGCGCGAGCACCGGGGGACTGGTGTGCGGCGTCCGGCCCTTCGGCAACCCGGTCAGGAACGGCGCGAACAAACCGTCGGGAAGGTTTGGCGCGCACGCCACGACGAACTGCACATCGGGGACGCGCGAGCGGATCAGCGGCATCGCGGCCACCATTGTCGGGGCGATGCGATGAAGCTCGTTGGGCCGGCTGCCGGGCAGAAGGGCGACGGTGGGCGCATCGGGCACCAGGCCGCGATCCCGCAGGAACGCGGAGCGCGGCTGCCCCGCCGGCGCGAGGTCGACCAGTGGATGCCCGACGAACTCCACCGGCACGCCGGCCGCCTCGTAGAGCGGCGCCTCGAACGGAAAGATCACCAGGACCTTGTCGACGTACTTCTTCATCGTCTCCATGCGCCGCGGTCGCCATGCCCACAACTGGGGACTCACGTAGTAGACGACGGGGATGCCCAGGTCACGCATCGCGGCCATCAGGCGGAAGTTGAAGTCGGGAAAATCGATGGCGACGAAGACGTCGGGCTTGAGCTCGCGGGCGGCGCGGACCAGCCGCCGGAGCATCGTGTACGACCGCGGGAGCACGCGCACGGCTTCGGTGAGACCGGTGACGGTGAGGCCGCTGAAATCGCCCAGCAGCCGGGCGCCGGCCGTCTTCATGCGATCGCCGCCAAAGCCGAAGACGTCGGCTGCCGGTACGCGGCGGCGGATTTCGGTGACGAGCGCGCCGGCGTACAGATCACCGGACGCTTCGCCGCACGAGATCATGACTTTCATCGATTTATTGGGGACGGGCGAAGAGCGTGTCGTCGAGCGCGCCGTTGAGCGCGACGTGCTTCAGCACGCGCGACAGGATGACGCGGCCGCCGCGGTACACCTCGGCCGTGAACGGCACCTGGACGCCGTTCACGGGGCGATAGTCGGAGAAGGCCTCTTCGGCCTGCTGGGGACGGCCGTCGGGGCCCGGAGCCGAGAACATCTGTCGTGCGATCAGGTTCTGCGGATCGATATAGAGCTTCACCGGCGACACCTGTTCGCCGCTGATTTCCAGCACCCTGAACGTGCGGCCGTCCCGGCCTTCCTCCGGAAGGATACGCACCAGAAGCTTTCCCTCGGAGGCGGCAATCAGTATCGGAATCGTGTCTCGACGAACGCTGGCGGCCATTTCGTCGCGCATCGGCGGCGGTGCGTCGCGTATGCCGGCCGGATTCCTCTCCCAGGCGAGTCCGGCGTTGAACACGAGAGCCGTCTCGACACCATTGACCGCGGCATCGACGCGGAACTTGTCTGGGTAGACGACGTACGTCTTAGTGGTCGATGACAGCGTCCCGCGCTCCATCTGGAAGGTGGTCTCGGCGTCAGCGACCACCGTGCGCACCTTGCGCAGCGCCTCGAGACCGCCGCGGGCCTCGACGACGCGCTGCAAGAGATCGGTTGCACGCGCATCCACCTGCGCAGCCTGGGCAGTGAGCGGACTGTAAGCAAACTCGATGCGGCGCGGACCTTTACCGTCCGCGAGGCGAGCCGTAAAGGCTCGCCCCGCATCAAGAGGGGACATCATGCGGGGCGGGCCTTTACGGCCCGCCGCCTGCGGCCGTCCATCGCTCCTCAACGTCGACGACATGATGTCGAGCTGCGCGATCGGGATGACGTCGAACTCGGTGAAGCCCACCTCGCGAAGCTGCGGGATGAATGCCGCGGCGTTGCCGACGAGCACGATGGAGAGGCGGTCGGTGCGGATGTACTGTCTCGCCACTCGCTGGATGTCGTCCGGCGTCACCGCCTGCACACGCGTCGGGAAGGTGCCGATTTCTTCGACCGGCAGGTCGTAGAACACGACGTTGAGCACCTGCGTGGCGATGTCGTTCGGCGTCTCGATCGTCAGCGGAAAGCTGCCCGAGAGATAGGCCTGCGCATCCGACAGCTCGCGCTCGAACACGCGGTCGCGCGGAAGCTTGGCAAATTCGTCGATCATCAGCCGCAGCGCCTCGCCTGTCGTGTCGGTGCGCGTGTCGGTCTCGGCCACGTAGTCGCCCGACTGCTTCCGCGCCTCGGTGTCGGCCGACGCACCGTAGGTCAGGCCGCGTTCCGATCGCAGCACCCGGTGCAGCCGGTTGGCGCCCTCGCCCCCGAGAATCTTCACCGCCAGGTCCCAGGCCATGAAGTCGGGATGCCTGCGTGGAATAGCCAACTGGCCGACGCGAATCTCGGTCTGCACCGAATCGGGCTTGTCGACGATGACGATCCGGCGCGTGGACGGCGGTGGATCGATGATGGCTTCCGCCACGACATCGGCGCGCGGCCAGCGGCCGAACACCCGCTCGGCGCCCGCGAAGGCCTCCTCGCTCGTGACGTCACCCACGATCGCCAGGATCATGTTGTTGGGCACGTAATAGCGCCGGTGGTATGCGCGGAGGTCCTCACGCGTGAGGCGGGCGAGCGTGTCGGGCGTGCCGTTGTTCGGCAGGCCGTACGGATGAAATCCATAGACCAGCCGGTCGAAGAGCACGTTCGCGACGTAGTCGGGATCCTGGAAACTGACCTGCAGCGAGGAGATGGACTGCTGCTTCTGGCGATCGATCTCCTCGGGAGCAAACGCCGGGTTGTGGGCGAGGTCGGCGATGAGATCCAACGCGACCCCGAAGGCATCCTTCATCACCACGGCGTTGACGAAGCTCAAGTCGGGGCCGGAGCCCGTACCAAGCGCCCCGCCGATGAAATCGATGTGATCGGCGATCTGCTCGGCGCTCTTGGTGGTCGTGCCCTGATCCAGAAGGGCCGCGGTCAGGCTGGCAACCCCCACCTTGCCCGCCGGATCCTGCACCGATCCGGCACGCACGAGCAGCCGCATGCTGACGGCGGGCTGCTCGTGGTGGAGCACGGCAATGACCTGCATGCCGTTGGCGAGCGTGCGCACTTCGTACGGCGGAAACCTGACCTCTCGCGCGGCCAGCGGACGAGGGGCCCGCTCCGACGGCCAATCCCGCACCTGCGCGCCGGACGGAACGGCGCAGAGCGCGACCAGCCCTAAAGCCGAGAGGAGAGCCCTCATCGTGAACCGCCTTTCGGGAGGATGTACAGCACCGTCCGGTTCGCCTCGATGAAGTAGGTTCTGGCCACGCGCTGCACGTCCGCAGGCGTGATCTTCGTGAAGATGTCGAACTCGGCGTCGGCCGTCGTGATGTCGTTGTGAATGACCGCGGCGTGCGCCAGGTGGACCGCCTTTTCCTCGTTCGACTCGCGGCCGACGATGTAGTCGCGCGCGAACTGGTTTTGCGCGCGCTGCACTTCGTGCAGCGTGACGCCCCCGGTCTTGACCTTCTCGAATTCGGCGATGAGCGCCGCCTCGGCCGCCTCCGGCGTCTGCCCCGGCTGCAGGATGGCGACGGCGTAGAACAGGTTCGGGTCTTCGGTGAGGTTGCCGCTCGCGAACGCGCTCAACGCGATCCGCCTGTTATAGACCAGCTCACGCGGTATCCGCGCGCTCTGGCCGTCGGACAGGATCTTCGAGGCGATGTGCAGCGGATACGAGTCGGGGTGGCCGTCGTAGGTGATGTGATACGCCACCACCACCGCCGGCAGCGGCCACGACTCCTCCACGGTCACGCGGCGCTCGGTGGTCTTTTTCGGCTCGTCGGGAATGTCGCGAGGCACCGGCCGCCCCGCCTTCGGCACGCGGCCGAAGTACTGCGTCACGAGCTGCACCGCCTGCGCGGTATCGAAGTCGCCGACGACGGTGACGGTGGCGTTTTCCGGCACGTAGTACGTGTCGTGGAACTCGCGCACGTCGTTCACCGACGCGGCTTCGAGATCCGCCATGCTCCCGATCGTCGGATGCTTGTAGGGATGAGCGCTGAACGCGTTGTCGTAGATGATCTCGGAGAGCCGCCCGTACGGCTGGTTCTCGATCCGCATCCGCCGCTCTTCCTTCACGATCTCACGCTCACGGCGAAACGCCGCGTCGTCAACCCGCAGCGTCGCCATGCGATCGGCCTCGAGCCAGAAGACGAGCGGCAGGTATTGCGCCGGCACCGTCTGCCAGAACACGGTGACGTCCTCGGTGGTGTAGGCGTTGCTGCGGCCGCCGACGCTCGAGATGATCGAGGTGTGAGACTCAGGGTCGACGTTCTTCGACCCCTTGAACATCATGTGCTCGAAGAAGTGCGCGAAACCGGTGCGGCCCGGACGCTCGTTCTTGGATCCGACGTGATACCAGACCGACACGTGCACGATCGGCGTGGAGTGGTCTTCGGACAGGATGACCCGCAGGCCGTTCGGGAGCGTCAGGGCCTGGTACTGCAGCTTGGGAGGACGAACCGCGGCCTGCAGGGACGCGGCCGCGACGCCGACGGCCAGGACGAATCCGACGAGGAGCGTGAGCCGTCGCGTCATCTCGTTGTGAATTATCGCATTGATTACGGGCTCACAAGGCGGAAGCCGGCGGTCACCCACGTCGCGTTGGAGAACTCGAGTGGATACGGGTCGATTCGTCGCTCCCCGGCCAGGAACAATTCGACTGCGGCGCCGCGGCCCTGGAGCCGGACGCCGCCTTCGGCTCGAAAACCGTGTTGGGTGCCGCGGCCGCCGGTGCCGTCCACGCCGAGCATGCGGACGCCGCCGCCGGCGAAGAGGGCGGCCAGCGGACTGACGGAGACGCGCGCGCGCGCATCGGTGTCGAGCTCCCACCGGTAGTCGACAAACGACTGCTGCACCACGCCCCTCACATCGGCCCGTCCCTGGTACTGCACGCGGCCGCGGGTGCGCGCGGTGCTGACGCGCGCGCCGATCATGTTCCAGTCGACCGCCTGGCGCTTGACGCGATCGCTGAGGTGGCGCGACTCGTGATGGAACACGCCGGCCAGTTCGAAGCCGCGCGGGCGCACCGACAGCGAGCCACCGAGGATGTAGTTGCCCTGGTTGGGATCGAAGGGGCGGAACTGCTCCCCGAGAATCGCCTGGTAGTTCGCCACGAACGTCATGCGGCCGGCGACGTAGTCCACGAAATCCAGCTCACCGCCGAAGTTGGTGTCCCACACGAATCGCGGATCGCTGCTCGACAGGTGCTCGGCCGCGAGGTGAAACGTGTAGCGCGGGAGGAACTCGATCGTGGGCGACGCCTGCGGGGGCGGAGGCAACGGCGGCTGCGCAACCGCGGGAGACGCGCCCGCCATGAGGGCGAGCGCCACGACGCAGCACCGGATCATTCGCGGCGATCCCCGGGGGCCGCCACGTCCGCGCGCGACACGAGCTCGGCCAGCCGCGCTTCGAGCTCCTCGATTCGCCGCTTCAGCTCAGGCAGGCGACGAAACACGACGGACGCCTTGCGCCACTCGCGGGCGTCGATCGCCGGATAGCCGGCGACCATCGCCCCGGGATCGAGCGAATTGGTCACGCCCGACTGCCCCACCGCCACGGCGCCGCGGCCGATCTTCAGGTGACCGCCGACGCCGACCTGGCCGCCGAAGATCACGTTGTCTTCGATGTCGGTGCTCCCCGCGATGCCGACCTGCGCCGCCATGAGGACGTTGCGGCCGACCGACACACCGTGGCCGATCATCACGAGGTTGTCGATCTTGGCGCCGCTTGCGATCCGTGTCTCGCCGATGGCCGGCCGATCGACCGTCGTGTTGGCCCCGAGCTCCACGTCGTCCTCGATCACCACCGTGGCAATCTGCGGAATCTTTTCGTGCGTGCCGTCGCCGCGGCGCGCGAAGCCGTACCCATCGCCACCGATGACGACGCCGTTCTGCAGAATCACGCGGTTGCCGAGCTCGACCCGCTCGCGCAACGCGACGTTGGAATGGATGACGCAATCGGAGCCGATGCGGGTGCCAGGGCCAATCGTGACGTTCGGAAAGATGACCGTGCGATCGCCGATGCTCGCGCCTTCGCCAACCGACACGAAAGCGCCGATGGAGACCGCGCCGCCCAGCGTGACACCGGCGGCAACGGCCGCCATCGGATGCACGCCGGCCGCCGGACGCCACTCGGGGGCGAAGATCGCCACGGCGCGCGCGAACGCCAGGTACGGGTCTCGCGTCCGCAGCATCGCGCACGGCGCCGCGGCGGCATCGTCTTTCAGCAGCACCGCGGAGGCGCGCGTGCCCGCCAGGGCTGATTCGTATTTCGGGTTCGCGAGAAACGTCAGATCGCCGGCCCGTGCGTCTTCGATGCCCGCGACGCGCGCGATCTCCACCTCACCGTCGCCCTCGAGGCGGCAGGCAAGCCGTTCGGCCAACTCCCGTAATTTCACGTGACTGTGACGATTCTACCGTGCCCTGAGCAAAGTCGAAGGGAGGGTCAGGCGTGCGGAATGGCGACGCGCTCGAAGAAGGTCGAGAGGTGCTGCAGCCGAAGACGCGTCGCCACGTCATGGACGCGCGCCTCCCGGACCGTCGGCTCCAGCGTGTCGGCGCCTCGCAGGTCCGAGAGCGGAGGGCAGGCACGGCCGGTCCAGGTGACGTGATGCTGCCCCTGCGCGGCACCGCGCATGGACAACCAGTGGCCCACGACCCGGAACGCGAAGTAATACGCGAGGATGTTTGGCCCCGGGACGGGCATCAGCACCCCGGAGACGATCAACCCGAGCGAATCGACGACGAGCCATCGGCGATGGCGCTCGTAGTCGCGCTGGAGCATCCGCTTGATCAGCGTCACGACCTGCTCGAACGACATGTCGGATGGATGGGATGC